>NZ_FOTL01000037.1 GCF_900114585.1 Methanobrevibacter olleyae
ATGCTAAGATGTTTAGTGGTGCTGTTACTTGGCATAGTGATAATGGTATTTTAAAGGATTCTTCTTTTGTTAATAACCAGGCAGGGGGTGGTGCTGGTGCTGTTAATTGGGTTGGTATTAATGGTGTTTTAAGTGATTGTTCTTTTGTTAATAACCATGCTGAGATGTTTGGTGGTGCTGTTAATTGGATTGGTGATTATGGTATTTTAAGTAGTTGTTCTTTTGCTAATAACACTGCTAATAAGTATGGTAATGGTATTTATTTGGAGACAAATACTGCTAATGTATCTGATTGTTCTTTTAGTATTTATCGTCCTAAAAATACAGCAGTAGTCACTATTAATAATCTAATCTACTATAAAGATAGTAATTATAGTGTTAATTACTATGAAAATGGTAATTTGATTAACCATGGTCATATAAATGATGATAATGTTTCTTTTTATAATTTAGACAATGGAAAACACAATATTCAAATTATTTACAATAAAGAGGGTAAGAATTTTACTAATTATATAAATATAACTGGTGATTCTTACTTAAATGCTAGTAATGTTTATATGTTCTATAATGATGGTACTAAATACACTTTGAAATTAACAGATCATAAAGGAAACCCTTTAATTAATCAAAATGTCCAAATAACTATTGCAAATGCAAAATACAATATAAAAACAGACAGCCTAGGATATGCAACACTAGTACTCAAACAAAAAGCTGGAAAATATAATATTATAGCTAAATTCGATGGTAATAGTGATTATAATCCGAGTAATGTTGTAAGTACTTTAAATATTTTAGATTCCCCTATAACAAAGAATAAAAACCCTAAGATCTATTTTGGTGGAAGATTTAAAGTGCAAATAATCAATGCAAATGGTAAACATGTTGGTGCTGGAAAACTAGTTAAATTCACAATAGCTGGAAAAACATACATCCAAAAAACAGATAAAAACGGGTATGCAAGCTTAAAAATAAAACTAAAACCAAAAACCTATACCATATCAACAAAATATGCTAATTTTATTAAAAAGAATAGGATTACTGTTAAACCTGTTTTAACTGCTAAAAGTATTGTAAAGAAAAAAGCAAAATCAATAAAATTCTATGCTAAGCTAGTAAACACTAAAGGAAAACCACAAGCTAAAAAGATGGTAAGATTTAAATTCAGAGGAAAAACATTTAAAATTAAAACCAATAAAAAAGGAATTGCAAAACTAAAAATTAAAAATCTTAAGAAAGGTAAATACAAGATTTACACACAATATGGTAAATCAAAAATAAAAAACACAATAAAAATCAAATAAAAAAAGATAAGCGGTAAAACCCTTATCTTTTTTAATTTTTTTTAAAGTTTTAAAATTAATCTCATTTTTTTTTAAATAATAATGACTTTATTTAAATCCTATTTTTTTCACTTGATACCCTACTTATTTTTAAAAGGCTTTAAAATTGTTTAAATTTCTTCATAGTTGAAATGCGATTTAAGCCTCTGAAAATAGTAAGTAGTAAATAATGTTTTTACTAAATAATTAGAATAAATATTGTTATATATTAAAAAACATCTATTTTTATCTTATTTTTCTCATTCATTAGAATTAAAGTACTTATTTAGTAAATAAAGAAACTAAATTTAAGTGTTTGCTAGTGTGGGGTTTATAGATTAATCCAAATTAATTAGAAGATAGGATTTCAAAAAGCCTTATTTTATAAATTTTTTATATTTTTTTTGCTGATTTTTCAAAACATTTATATATGATGTAATATAATTATTACATATGTAATATATTTTTTACAAAAGTAAAAAATTAATTACATATTTTTTATTCCTCCTTTGATTATTTTGTGCACATAATTTTCAAAATTAAAAAATCTTAATGAAGTGATTGAAATTTATTTTAATGTTTTATTTGTCAATTTAATGAAATGATTAAAAGTTATACTATTATCAAAGGTGATATTATGGTTGATTATGTAATTGAAACTACTAATCTATCAAAGACATATTCAAAAGATTTAGTTGTAAATTCTATTGATATGCATGTAGAAAAAGGAAAGATTTATGGGCTTCTTGGTAAAAATGGAGCTGGAAAAACCACTACTATGTCTATGCTTTTAAATCTTGTATATCCGAGTGGTGGTGAAATACTTCTTTTTGGAAAAGATCCTAGAAAATATTCAAAAGAAATTTATTCTAGGATAGGCTCTATTATTGAAACTCCAGGATTTTATGAAAACTTAACTGCCTATGAAAATTTAAAAATCATTGCTAAGTTAAGGGGAGATTATAATCCCCTAAATATTGAATTAGTTCTTGAAATGCTTAATCTAGATAAAGAAAAAACAAAGGAATTTAAAGATTTTTCATTAGGTATGAAGCAACGTTTAGCATTGGCAGCTGCCATTATGCATAATCCTGAATTGCTGATTCTTGATGAACCTATAAATGGTTTAGATCCTTTTGGAATTAAAGAAATTAGAGATTTGCTTAAAAAATTATCTTCTGTTTATGGAGTAACTATTTTGATTTCAAGCCATATTTTAAGTGAAATAGAAAACATTGCTGATGTTATAGGTTTTATGGAAAATGGCATTTTAATTGAAGAAATTTCAAAAGAAGAATTATATGAAAGATTAGATAAATTTGTTGGGTTTGAGGTTTCAGACATTGATTTAGCAGTGGAGCTCTTAAATAAAATAGGATTTAAAGAAAGCATCGATTTTACTTTTAGAAAAAGTTTAGGTGAATATATCGATGATGTAGAATCTAATGGGGGAACTGATAGAAATAGTGTTGGTGGAACTATTCACCTATTTTCTAATCTAGATTTAAGAGATCAATTTAACACATTATTTGTTAGCTCTGGAATTAATGTTAATAAAGTAAATTTATGTGAAGAAAACTTAGAAGACTTTTTTAGAAGAATTGTCTCTAATAGTTAGAATTTCAAAGTTTTTAAATATTATCAAAAATTATAGGTGATTGTATGCTTAATTTTATCCAAATGGAATTTTTAAAGCTTAAAAGGTCAAAAATATTTTTACTAAGTTTATTGATGGCGGCTTTACCTGCAATTTTAATGTTTTTAGCTAGCTTTGCATTTGATGAGGCACAAAGTTTTGATGTATTATTTACTAGTGTGAATATGTATATGTCTACAATATTTGCAGTTCTCTTATTTGCAATAATTATTTCTTACCTATTTGGTAGAGAGTATAATGAACATACCTTAAAAACTATCTTAACTGTTCCCATATCCCGAGGAAGATTTTTAATTTCTAAATATATCATGTTTTTAATTTGGATTTTAATTTTAACTCTTGTTACAAGTTTATCCACAGCCATATTTGGTTTTATTGCAGGTCTTGATGGATTTACATTAAAGTTATTCATAGATAGCTTTGCACAGCTTCTACTAGCAAATGTTCTTTTGTTTTTAACCTTTTCCCCATTTGTATTTATTTCATTATTTGTTACAAATATGGTTCCTGCAATGGTTGGTGGTGCTAGTTTAACATTGGTAAATATGCTGGTTTATGGACAGAAATGGGCTCCATTTGTACCTTGGACATCTCCTTATTTAATTGCTTCAGGGGAGATGGCAAATCATAGTGTAAATATTATGATTCCTTATGGTGTAATTCTAGCTACTTTCTTAATTGGAATAGCTATTTCATATATTTATTTCACTAAAAAAGATGTTCCTCTTTGAATTTTTACTATCTTTACTAAAAAGAATGTTTAAATCAATCTCAACCTCATTTTTATTCATTTTAACATCTTTTTTAGTTTTTTTTCTTTTTCCATAACTGAAAATTAGCTTTTTTTATTTTCTTGATATTTTGTAAAAATTAGTAAAATTAGTTTTTTTTATTTTCTTGATATTTTGTAAAAATTAGTAAAATTAGTTTTTTTTATTGATATTTTTTAAAAATTAGCTTTTTTCTTTTTTAAAAACTTTTTTTCATAACTTAATTAATAATTTTCTTTAAAGTTTTTAATTAATTTTGAAAATATTGAAATTTCAGAGGGTGGAGTTTCGATTTCTTCTTTTTTAAACCATTTGGCTTTAAGGATTTCATCGTCATCTACTTTAATCTCACCGGATTTGTATTTACATATACACCCAACCATTAAAGAATTTGGAAATGGCCATGATTGGCTTCCAAAGTATTCAATATCATCAACTTCAATTCCCACTTCTTCTTTAACTTCTCTTTTAACAGCTTCTTCAATAGATTCTCCAGCTTCTAAAAATCCTGCTATTAAAGAGTATCCATGAGTTTTATGATAGGAATGTTTAGCCATTAAAACTTTATTTATTGCTTTTCCTTCCATGTCAAGCTCTTTTTCATCTTTTTTAATAATTGTAGTAATTATTGCAGGACAGATTCTTGTAAAACTAGTAAATCCACATTTTGGACAAACTTTAGCCATTTCCACATCAGAAGTTATGGTTTTTGTTCCACATCTTCCACAGTATTGGTGATTATTTTCCCAGTCTATTATTTGAATAGCTCTTCCACCAAGAAGATAAGCTTCTTCATTTATGTTAAAAACTTCATATAAATCTAAGAAGTCTAAATTATTTTCTAAATCATTTCCTTGAGCCTTATCATTGAATTTTTCCATATCCCAATTATCATTTAATTCTATTACATAACAGTCTTTTAAATAGAATTCTCCAATATAAATACAGTTTTTAACATCTTTTTCATCAATCTTAAGTTCATTTAAATCTTTTAAAATGGGAACTTCATTATTGATAAGTAAAAGCTTTTTTTCATTAAAAATAAAATAATACTTTTGACTGGAATTTTTGATTTCAGAATCTAGTTTATAATTATCATAGATACTTAAAGACTCTTTTTCTTCTATTTTATTTTTCATATTTAATTATTTGTTTTATCATTATAAATAAATTTTATATAATTTCTAAATAAATTTAGTAGAATCATTAAATAATTAACAATTTTAAAATTTATTTAAATTAAGATTTATAGCTAGATATTTGGATTGTTATAAATAGGGTTATTTAAGTTTTATAGCTAGATATTTGAATTGTTATAAATAGGGTTATTTAAGTTTTATAGCTAGATATTTGGATTGTTATAAATAGGGTTATTTAAGTTTTATAGCTAGATATTTGAATTGTTATAAATAGAGTTATTTAAGATTTATAGCTAAATATTTAAATTGTTAAAAATAGAATTATATTAAAAATTGAAAATTATTATTTTTATTTTATTTTGATATATTTTTTATTATTTTGTGATTATTATGAAAAGAACTGCTTTAAAAATTGCTTATATTGGGACTCATTTTCATGGTTTTCAAAGACAACCTAATCTAAGAACTGTTGAAGAGGAATTAATTTATCATCTTAGAAAATTGGATTATATTGATGATTTAAAAGCTTCTAGATTTAGAATAGCAGGGAGAACTGATGCTGGAGTTCATAGTTTAGGAAATGTAATTAGTTTTCAAAGTGAAAAAGAAGTTCGTGTTAATCAAATAAATAATAGCTTACCTGATGATATTCAGATAATTGCTTGGGCACCAGTTAGGTTTGGATTTAAACCAAGATATGCAGATATGCGTTGGTATCGTTATATTTTATTTGAGGATGATTTAGATATTGATCTTTTAAGAAAAACTGCTGAAGTATTTAAAGGAACTCATAATTTTACAAATTTTACAAAAAGAAAACAGAAAACAACTAGAAGAACAATTGAAGATGTAGTTATTTCTCAACCTATTATTGATGAGAATGAAAGGAATAAAAATAATGATTTTGCTCACTTAAACAAAACCTATAATCCTATTTTTGTAGATATTTACGGTGAAAGCTTTTTATGGAATATGGTCCGTAAAATGATTAGAGTTTTATTAGATGTTAATTATGGAAAACTCACTATTGAAGATTTAGAAAGATTACTTAATCCAAAAGAAGGCGAACCACGTGCATATATTAAAGTTGTAGAACCTGAAAATCTTATCCTTATGGACATAGAATATGATGGAATAAAGTTTAGATATGATGATTATGCATGTGAAAGATTTAGAAGATATTTGGCAGATAATTTATTTAATTTTCAAAAAACTTATTCAACTACTGAGTCTATGTTAAAAAGTTTATATGATTTAACAGAATAACTTTTCTATCTTAAATGATTTTTTTATTTTTTATATAATGACTATTTTTATTTATTTTCTTTAAAGATAGTTAGTTATTATGAATTTATTTTCTTTAAAGATATTTATTTACTATAAATTTTATTTATAAATATTCTATTTTTTTTAATAATTTATTTATAATACTTTATACATAATAATTTTAAAGAGTTTTTTTACAAATTCTTTATATAATTATGGAGGAATACTATGGCTGAAAAAAGTACTGCTATTGCAATGATAATTTCATTCATATTCACTGGTTTAGGTATTGCTTATTTAGGCGATATTAAAAAAGGTGTAGGATTTTTTGCGATTGGAATTATATTAAGTATTTTAGGTCTTTATGTAAGCAATATCTTTAATTACATTGCAATATTATTCTGGATTGTAGTTTTATACTTAACATATCAAGAAGCACAAGCTATTAATGGAGAATAGCTTAATCTATTTTATAAACTTTTTATTTAATATTTTATTTTTTTTTATTTTAAAAATTTATACTCTTATTTTATTTTTTTATTTTAAAAATTTATACTCTTTTTTCATTTTATTTAAAATAACTTTCATATATTTCCTTTCAGATTCATTTTTTTTCTGTTTTTTGTTAGGGGATTTAACTTAATAATATGATTTCATTTCTTTTTGTTTATTTTTAATTTAATTTTATAATCCCTTTTTTCATAATTTAATTAAACTATATATTATTTAAAAAATATAACTATAAATATATAATTTGTATAAGTTTATAAAATATATTAAAATTTAATTTTTTAAACCTTCAATATTATTCAAACCTTCAATATTATTCCAATTATTTATTATCAAATATTTAATTCAATTATTTATTATCAACTAATTATTAGGATGTTTTTAAAATGAAAATAGCTATTGTACTTGGAACAAGGCCAGAAATAATTAAAATGGCTTCTGTTATGGATGAAGTTGAAAAGAGAGGTCATGAATTATTATTAATTCATACTGGTCAACACTATGATAAAGAGATGTCTGAAAATTTCTTTATTGATTTAAAGTTACCTACTCCAAACTATAATATTCATGTAGGATCTGGTTCTCATGGAGCTCAAACTGCTAAAATGATGGAAGGGATTGAAGAAGTACTCATCGATGAAAAGCCGGATATTTTGCTTGTTCAAGGAGATACTAATGCAGTACTTGCAGGTGCACTTGTTGCAAGTAAATTACATATTCCAGTAGGTCATGTAGAGGCAGGGCTTCGTTCATATGATGAAACAATGCCTGAAGAGATTAATAGGCTTGCTGCAGATATTTGTTCTAAGTTATACTTTGTTCCAACAAAAGAGTCAGCTATTAACCTTGTAATGGAAGGAATTTCAAGAAAAAGAATATTTGTCACTGGAAATACTGTTGTAGATGCTTGTTTTAGAAACCTTAAAATATCCAAAAATAGGGATAAATCAGAATATAGTCAAGGTCTTCTAGATTTAGATATTGATAATATGGGAAGTATATTGACTTTAACAATGCATAGGGCAGAAACTGTTGATGATAAGGAAAGATTAACTAATATTATTGAAGCTTTAGAAGAGTTAGATGATATAAATATTATTTTCCCTATACATCCTAGAACTAAAAAGACAATGGAGAACTTTGGTTTGTTTGACAGATTAAATAATCTTTCTCATGTTCATATTATAAAACCAGTTGGTTATCTTGATTTTTTGCTTCTTCTTTCAAAATCTACTATTATTTTAACGGATTCTGGTGGTTTACAGGAGGAAGCTATTACTCTTGATGTTCCTGCTTTGACTTTAAGATACAATACAGAACGTCCTGAAACTGTAAGTGCCGGTGGAAATATTCTTGTAGGTTCTGATAAAGAGCTTATTTTAGAAAATGCAAGAAAGATATTAGATGATGAAGAATTTGCAAATAAAATGAAGTCTGCTAAAAATCCTTATGGTATGGGGAATGCTGCAGAGTTAATGATTAAAATAATAGAAGATGCAAATGAAACTGATACACTTAAGGTGCTAGCTCCTGATGAGGTGATGTCAAGTTTTATTCGTCATATGAAGGTAATTAATGAAAATATTACTGTAGATGAATTTGAAAGAGAAAATAATTCTTTAATAAAAATAGCTTTTAAAGGAGAGGAAATTCAATTTCCATTTGATGATTTAAACTTAAATGGCTTTACTGTTATTTATGAGGATTATAGTAATTGATTTTGATGATTTAAATTTAAATGGTTTCACTGTTATTTATGAGGACTATAATAATTAATTTTAATAATATATATAATTAGAACTCTAGGGGATTTATATGGTTGATTTAAAAGATGTTAATAACGATTCAATATTGGTATTTGAATACTTTACAGCTTCTGGTGTAGAAGACTTATCAATTGTTTCAGAAGCTATAGAAATTATAAGATCACTTGTAAGTGAGTTAAAAGATGAAGATATTTATGTTTTGCTTTCAAAACAATTTCAAAATATTTTTAATGATTTTGATTTTGATGTAAAAACAGTAATTATTGAAGATTCTTTAGAAGATTGGTTAGAAAAAGAAGCTTATATCTTTGATAAAGCTATGTTCATTGCAGCAGAAAGGGATATGAACTTATATAACTTAACTAAATTACTTGAATCTAAAGGACTTAAAGTTTATGGTTCTGATTCATATTCAGTTAAATTAACTTCAGATAAATATGAAACCTTTGATTATTTAATCAATAAAGTAAATCAACCAATGACCTACAATATTCTCATTAATCCTAAAACCTATTGGAAAAGAGCTATTCAAATATTTTTCGATAGAATTAATGGTGATTATGGAGAAGGTTCTGATGGCGGTACAGTTCCAATTATGCAAAAACCAAAAGACATTCCAGTTTTAGATAATTCTGATAGGTATGAGGTAAAAAAATATAAATTAATTGCAAAACCACGTTTTGGGATGGATGGTGAAAAGCTTAAGATCATTTCATCTAAAGGAGACATTGATGAACTTGAAAATATTTATCCTAATGATTCTAGATTCATTATTCAAGAATTTATTCCTGGTGATGTTTGTAGTGTTTGTTTAATCAGTGATGGGAAAGAAGCATTACCAATTAGTCTTAATAAACAAATAGTTGAAATTAATGAAGATGGTGGAGAATATATTGGAGGGTGTATTCCATATGAACACCCTTTAAAAGATAAAGCATTTGCAGTTGCTAAAAGAGCTTGTGAATTTATTCCGGGATTAAAAGGATTTATTGGTGTTGATTTAGTTATTGCAGATGATGTTTATTTTATTGAAATTAATTCCAGATTTACAACTTCTTATGTAGGTCTTCAAAAGGTTTCTAATATAAATATTGCAAAAACAATTTTAGATTTAATTGATAATAACTTATCTATTTGGGAGATTGGTGAAATTGAATACAGTGATAAGGTAAGTTTTTATAAAAATGATAAGGGTATTTTAGATATTGATATTGGAGAATAGTGATAAGCTAAGTTTTTTATAAAGATGATGGTATTTTAGATATTGATATTGGAGAATAGTGATAAGCTAAGTTTTTTATAAAGATAAGGGTATTCTAGATGCTATATTTGAGAAAAACTCATTTTTTTAATTTATTGGTGATAAGATGAAAATAGCAGGATTTGATATTGGTGGTGCAAACACTGATTTAGCAATTGTTGAATATGAAGATGGTGAAATAAAAGATATTCAAACTGTATTTGAATATTTGCCTATGTGGTATCAAAATGAAAGATTAAGGAATGTCTTATATGATTTAATTGAAAAGATATGCTCTGTTGAGGAAATAGATGCTGTAGGTATTTCTATGACTGCCGAATTGGTAGATAAATTTGAAACAAAAGCTGATGGTGTATTGGACATTGCTACTACCTGTGAAAAGTTATTTGATTGTCCTATTGCTTATATTGGTGTAGATAAAGTATTATCATTAGCTGAACTTATTGCAAATCCTATTGAGGTTGCTGCAGCTAATTGGATTGCTACTTCTCAAATTGTTGCTGAAATTGAAAAAGATTGTATTTTTGTAGATACTGGAAGTACAACAACAGATATTATTCCAATTAAAGATGGAAAAGAATGTGCAAAGGGCCGAACTGATTTTGAAAGATCTGCAACTGGAGAACTTGTCTATACAGGAACTTTAAGAACTAATTTAACAAGTTTTATAGAGTCAATTCCTTTAAATGGTGAAACTTATAGGGTATCTTCTGAATTATTTGCTATAACTGCAGATGTTTATAATGTTTTAGATCTAATCAAAGATGAAGATTATGTATGTGCCACTTGTGATGGTGCAGGTAAATCAAAAGAAGAGTCTGCAAGAAGAATTTCAAGAATTCTTTGTGCAGATTTAGATATTCTATCTATGGATGATATTAAAGAAATTTCAGAGTATATTCATCAAGAACAAATAAAACAAATAGCAAGGGGTCTTAAAGAAGTTTCCCAAAGGGAAGAATTAGATAAAGTAGTTGTTACAGGTTTAGGAAAAGATATTTTATCTGCTGAGGCAGCTAGATTATTAAATCTCGATGTAAAATCTATGGGTGATTATTTTAGTGATGATGAATGTACAGTAGCTCCAGCTATTGGTACTGCAATTATGATGAAAAATTATATTGAATAAGCATTATTAAATTTTTATTAAATTATAAATTTTTATTAAATTATTTTTATTAAATTATTAAAGTTTTATTAAATTATAAATTTTTATTAAATTATTTTTATTAAATTATTAAAGTTTTATTAAATTATTAATTTACTTTATATTGTTGATATTATGGGTAAAAAAACTAAAACAATCATTATCAGTTTAATATTTATCATTGTAGCTATTTTAGGACTTTTTATTTTTACTGAAGGTAATTCAGAGATTATTGGTGAAAACAATTTAGGGTCTGTAACAAAAGTCAATTACACTCACTCAGATAATACAACTGTGAAGATTGCAGTTGTTTCTGGTATGCATTCAAGAGAAAAACTTCATAAATTTATTCTTCCATTAGTTTGTAGGTTTTTTGCATTGACTCATAAAGATGTAGAGCTTGTTAATTATTGTGTTAAAGTAACTGACTCTCCAGAAGAATTTAACAGAGGTAGAGCTAATGGTGAATCTCTTGTTCATGATTATGTTGTTAGTGATGTTGGAAAATCTGATTTAGACTTAGTTATTATTGGCCATGACCATGAAGTAGGTTATGGTGAAGGATATTATATAGCTACTCCTACAATGGATAATGCTTCAGTAGAATTAGCAGAAGAAGTAACACGTGATATTGATTTTAATTATTATAAAAGAAATAAAACAAAACCTACTAAAAGTACATCAATTACTAAAGTTGATAATCATATAGTTAAAGCAGGGTCTCTTCTCTTTGTTTATGAAATTCCAGAAACAGATACTAAAACTATTGCATTTTTGCAATCTTATAAATTGTTAGAGGCTTCTTATGCTTATTTACTTAATCAATAAATTTATATTTTTGATTTTTTTTAATTTTCAATCGATAATTTTATCTTTTTGATGTTTTTTTAATTTTCAATCGATAATTTTATATTTTTGATATTTTTTTAATTTTCAATAAATTTATTTATCTTTTTGATATTTTTTACCTATTTAATCAAATTTTATGCTTAAATTTATAAATAATTAAATATATAGTGTTAAATGAAATTTGAAGTTAAGTTATTTTGAGGCGAATAATGGAATATGAAATTTTTAAATTACTAATTTCTTGCTTAGGTGCGATTTATTTTATGCTACCTGCTTATGTTGCTAACCTTAGCGGTCTTGCTTTTGGTGGAGGAACACCTATTGATGGTGGAAAAGACTTCCATGATGGAAGCAGACTTATTGGTAATGGTGTAACATGGAGGGGTTTCCGTAATGGAACACTTCTTGGAACTAGTGTAGGCCTAGTTTTAGGGATCATTGGTACATTTTATGGGGATTTAAGTGTTTTAACATGGGGAATTATAGATCTTCATGTTTATGGTAGTGTGATTGGTGGTTTAATTTTAGGATTTTTAATGGCTTTTGGTGCATTATTTGGCGATGCAGTTGGAAGTTTTTTAAAAAGGAGAATAGGCCTTAAAAGTGGAGAATCAGCTCCTATAATGGATCAATTAGACTTTGTAATTGGTGCACTTGTATTAAGTATATTAGTAGTTCAAATTAGTTGGAATTTATTTGTTATAATTGCAATAATCACTATTATTTTACATGTAGGTTCTAATTCTATTGCTTATATAGTTGGAATTAAGGATGTTTGGTATTAAATCAAACTTTTAAAAAACTTTGACTGAAATTTTTTCTAAACTTTTTCTCAATTTTAAGTATTTTACTATTTTTAATAATTTTAATCATCAAAAATATATCTCTAATTTTTACTATCTTTAATAATTTCAATCATCAAAAAGGTATCTCTAATTTTTATTATCTTTAATAATTTTAATCATCAAAAATATCTACTAATGGTTTTTGCTCATCTGTTTTTATAATTGGAGTTTCTTTTCTTCTTTTACCATTTACATCTCGTTTTTTAAATCTCCAACCATACTCTTTTAGCTCTTTTTCACTAACTCCGTATTTGTTAGCTACCCATCTTAATCCATGTCCTTCAACTTCTGCTTTAACATCTTCAGGATTATTAAAACTTATTGGTTCAATTTTTTCATAATCTTCAAGTATTTTTAAAATTCTGTTATTAGGTATGTTATTTAATTTAATCCACTTACTTAATTTCATACTATGCACCTAAATAGGATATTTATCTTTTAGTAATTGTTTATTAATTTAAATCATGGTTTTTTTAGTATAATTTAAATTTTTAATCTTTTTTATATAATTTTAATTAATACTATTTATTCATCTTCTATTACTTAATATATTCTTATATTGACTTTGCATTTTAGGTTTTTTCCTATGAAAACTCATTTTTTAGAGTTTATAATTTATAAAATTTTCAAATTTGATATGAATTTTATATTAAGTTTAAATATTATGAAAAATAAATTAGATACATTATATTAATATAAGATTTAAAAAGTTAATATAAGATTTAAAAAGTTTTATTTTTTAAGGTTTTATTTTAGTATTCCAGATTGTAATATTGAAATTAAATTAATATTTTAAGGTTTTATTTATTTAGTATTCTCGATTGTAATATTGAAATTAAATATTTTAAGGTTTTATTTTAGTATTTTAAATTGTAATATTGAAATTAAATTAATTTTTATAATTTTCATTTAATCACTTAAATTAATTTAATTTATATTAAATTTTATACTAGAAAATTAATTTCATATTAAATATTCACCTTAAAATTAATAAGTTAAAAAAATAATTTTATATTAAAAATCATGATGAATTAATAAGATAAATTATTAGATTTTAAATC
Source organism: Methanobrevibacter olleyae (assembly GCF_900114585.1). Classification (NCBI taxonomy): domain Archaea; kingdom Methanobacteriati; phylum Methanobacteriota; class Methanobacteria; order Methanobacteriales; family Methanobacteriaceae; genus Methanobrevibacter; species Methanobrevibacter olleyae. Next base: position 13,597 of record NZ_FOTL01000037.1, read on the forward strand.
AATTGTGGTGAAAGAATGCATATTAAAAATACAACAAGTTTATGTCCCACTTGTCTTAAGCCTTTAAAAGCTGAGGTCTATGAAGAGGATGGAAGAATCTGGATTAAAAAAGAATGTCCAGAACATGGGGAGTTTAATAATACTTATTGGAGTGATGCAGAATTATATAACCGAGTTGATCAATATGATTCTCTTACTCAAGACTTAGAAAATCCGATGGTGGAAAAAGTAGCAAAATGTCCTTTAAATTGTGGTATTTGTTCTGAACATGAATCATATACTGTTTTAGGATTAATTGATGTTACAAATAGATGTAATCTAAAATGTCCTATTTGTTTTGCAAATGCTGCTGTTTCTAAAACATTATTTGAACCTAGTCAGGATGAAATTCGTCAAATGCTTAAAAATTTAAGGAATGAAAAGCCAGTTCCTGCTCATGCTATTCAATATGCTGGTGGTGAACCAACTGTAAGAAAGGATTTGCCTGATTTAATTAGAATGGCTAGGGAAGAAGGATTTTCACATACTCAAATAGCTACTAATGGTATTAGAATTGCTAAGAAAAAAGGTTATGCTCAAGAATTAAAAGATGCTGGACTAAACACTGTTTACTTACAGTTTGATGGTGTTAGTGAAAAACCTTATTTAGTAGCAAGAAATAAAAATTTATTGAATGTTAAATTAGAAGCTATTGAAAAATGTAGGGAAGCTGGTTTAGGAGTAGTACTTGTACCTACAATTGTTAAAGGGGTTAACGATCAACAGGTAGGAGACATTATTAGATTTGCTATTGAAAATATTGATATTGTTCATGGTGTAAATTTCCAACCTGTAGCATTTGCTGGAAGGACTCCATCTGATCAAGTGGAAGAACAAAGAATCACTATTCCTGATTTCTTGAATTTAGTTGATGAACAAACTGATGGCCAAATAGCAAAGGATGATTTTTATTCAGCTACTTCTGTTCAACCAGTATCTGAATTTATTGGAGCATTAAAAAATAAAGAACCTCCAGTTACATTAAACTGTCACCAACACTGTGGTTCAGCTACTTATATATTTATGGATGGAGATAAAATCGTCCCTATTACTCGTTTCATTGATATTGATAAATTCCTAGCATTCTTAAATAAATATAGTGAAAAATTGGAAGATGGCGGATTTGGTATTAGATCAAGAGTTTTAGCAAGTGCTGCTAAAAATCTTCCTAAGGTTATTGATGAAGATAAAGCTCCAGCTGATTTAGATATGAAAAAGATTTTATTAGATATATTTAAAAATCAATCTTATGAATCTTTAGGAGAATTCCATCTAAATTCATTACTTATATCATGTATGCATTTCATGGATCCATTTAACTTTGACACTGACAGAGTAAAAGACTGTGTTATTCATTATGCAGTTCCAGATGGCAGAGTTATTCCATTCTGTACTATGAACTCTATTTATAGACAAGGTATTGAAGATGAGTTTTCAATTCCATTAAATCAGAAAATGACTGAATTTAATGATAAAACTGGAAAAGAAGACTAAAATGAGGATTAAATAGCTTTAACTAGTTATTTACTCTTTTTTCTATTTTTTTACTTTTTTTAATGATGTTTATATTATTTTTTTTAATCAGTATATTAATTTTTTTAAAATTTATCATATTTTATTATTCTTTTTTCTATTTTTCCCTATTTTTTAAAATTTATCATAATTTATTATTCTTTTTTCTATTTTTTCCCTATCTTTCTTATAATTTTTCAATAAGTATAAATAATTTAATTAATATATTAATAGTGAATATTTAAGTTTGTTAAATATTATTTATAAATTTAAAATTAGAACATTTAATAATTGGATTGTTAGATGAGGTAGAAAATTAAAATTTTATTAATAAATTCAATTATTGAATTAGTAAAAAATGGTCGTGAAAATATGATTATTAGAGCACCTTCAAGATTACATATATCTCTTATTGACCTAAATGGATCTTATAAGAGAATTGATGGTGGTGTAGGCCTCGCACTTAGCGATCCACAATTTGTTTTAGAAAGTCAAGAAACTAATGAAAAAGGATATACAATTGAATTTGCTGATTGTGTTTCAGAAGAATCTAAAAAAGAATCTTTGAATAAAATTCCCAGTGCTGCAGAGAAAATTGCAAAGCTTTGTGATATTGAATCTGGATTCCATTTTAAAGTTTTAGAATCTTACCCTCCACATTGTGGATTAGGGTCTGGAACTCAAATAGCTGTTGCAACAGCTCATTTAATGACTGAAACTGCAGGACTTAAATTCACTAGTAGGGAATTAAGTACTATGGTTGGTAGAGGTGGAACCTCAGGTATCGGCACTTTTGCACATGATCTAGGGGGATTTATTGTTGATGGTGGACATAGCCTAGAAGAAAAACCTGGATTTTTACCTTCTTCTGCATCTACTGCAAAACCTGCTCAGTTAATTGCAAGGTATGATTTCCCAGAGGAATGGAATATTCTTTTAGCTACTCCTGAAGTGGAAGAACATGTAAATGGTCAACAAGAAGTGAATGTTTTCCAAACTTACTGTCCTATTCCAAAAACTGAGGTGGAGCAAGTTTCTCACTTAATTTTGATGAATTTAATTCCATTTTTACTTGAAAAAGATATTGTAAACTTTGGCTGGGCAATTAAAGAACTTCAAAAAGTTGGTTTTAATAAACTTGAACACAGTTTAGATGCAAGTTTCTTACCTACTATGAATGCTATTGATGAAGCTGGAGCTTATGGTACTGGTATTAGTTCATTTGGCCCTACTTTATACACTGTCTTTGATGATAAGAATAAGGACATTGTTAAAGCAACAGCTGAGATTTTAGGTGATGAATCTCGTGTAAAGGTAACAAAAGCCCAAAACCATGGTTTTGTACTTGAAAAATAAGTTTAGTTATTTTTTTTAGATGAATTAAATTTTAATTTTTTAAATTTATTTTTTCTAATTAAGATTATTAAATTTTTATTATTTTTTCTAATTAAGATTGTTGAATTTTTATTATTTTTTGATGGGATTTGGATAATTCTATAATTTTTATTTTTTAATTATTTATAAATGTAGTGAATAATATGGCTAAAATTAAAGGAAAAGTTTGGAATTTTGGAGATAATATTGATACTGATATTATTATTCCTGGAAGATATTTAAGAACATTTGATCCTAAAGAATTGGCAGTTCATGTACTTGAAGGGGAAAGAGCAGATTTTACTAAAAATGTCCAACAGGGTGATGTAATACTTGCTGGAGAGAACTTTGGTTGTGGTTCTTCAAGAGAACAGGCTCCAGTAGCCATTAAAGCAGCTGGTGTTGAACTTATAATTGCTAAATCATTTGCACGTATATTCTATAGAAATGCAATTAATATTGGCCTTCCAGTTCTAGTTGCAGATATTGAAGCAGATGATGGAGATATTGTTTCTGCTGATTTAGAAAAAGGAATTATTATAAATGAAACTAATAATATTGAGGTTGAATTCCAACCTTTTAAGAAATTCATGATAAATATATTGTCTGATGGTGGTCTAGTTAGGCATTATTTAAAAGAAAATGAATAAGTTTAATTTAATTGGTTTTATTTTCATTTAAAATGGTATTTTTATATTAAACTATATATTAAATTAATCAAATTTTTATTTTAAAGGCTGTCATTCGAAGGTATATTTTTTCTATTATTTTTATTATTAATTTTTCAGCTTAATTTAATTTTTTATAATTATTTTTATTCAATTTTATTTATTTTTTTAAAATTAATATTAAAGTTAATATATAAGTTTGTTAAAAAGATATTCTTTAAAGTTAATACATAAGTTTATTAAAAAGATATTCTTTAAAGTTAATACATAAGTTTATTAAAAACATATTCTATAATATTATAATAATTAGATTAATTTTATTAATTTAAATTAATAACATACTTATTTTTAATATTTTTTAATTTTCATCAAAAATTAATATTACTTTATGTTTTAATTTATTATTTTTATTATAGTTCTTAAATTTTAGACTATTTCTAGCTATGTTATTAACAATTGAAAATAAAAGATAGTGAGGTGAAAATATGGCTTGTCCAGTTTGTGGAAGTGATGAATCAATTGTATTAAAGAATAAAGTTATTAATGCAAAGACTAAAGATATTTGTGAACTTTTATTAAAATGTGATGATTGCGGATCTGTTTATAAAGAAAGAATCACTCAAAATAATCCAAAAGAATATAGATTAATTATTAGTGAACATGAAGATACTCATAAGATATTCATTGATTTATTTCCTGATGAAGAACTTAATGTTGGAGATTTCTTAATGTCTGATTTAGGAAAGGTAAAAATTACTTCTTTAGAACTTGAAGGAGAAAAAAGAGCAAAAAAAGCTATTGCTAAAGATGTAAGAACTATTTGGGCATCATCAGAAGAGGTTCCTGCACGTTTTGGAGTTTCTATTGATTTACATGGAAAAGTTGCTTCTTTTAAATGTGAAACAGAACGTGACTTTAAAATATCTGTTGATGATATTCTTAAGATTGATAAATATATAGCAAGAGTTCATGTAATTAAAACAGAAGAGCGAAAAACTACTAAAGGTTATGCAAAAGCAAAAGTTATTAAAAGGGTTTATGCAAAACCAGTTAAGTTCAATCACTATGATTATGATTTAACTGAATTTATTGTTTCAGTTAAACCATTAAATAAATAATAGTTTTTTGCAATTTTCAGCATTTGGAAATTTTTTTAATTTTTCTTTTTTTAACTTTATTTAATTTAACTTTATTTAGTTTAAATTTATTTAGTTTAGCTTTATTTAGTTTAACTTTATTTAGTTTAACTTTATTTAGTTTAAATTTATTTAGTTTAGCTTTATTTAATTTAAATTTATTTAATTTAGCTTTATTTTAAAATTTTTTTAATATTTATTTTATATTTTAGAGGATAATATGAAAGTATTTATAGAAACATATGGATGTACATTTAATCAAGCCGATTCTGAGATTATGGCAGGTATTCTAAATGAGAATGGTATTGAACTTGTAGGCACTCAAGAAGAAGCAGATGCTATTATTGTAAATACATGTTATGTTAAATTACCTACTGAAAGTAAGGTAATAAATAGAATCAAAAACCTTCAAAAAGATTTTCCAGAAAAGGAAATTATCGTTGGAGGATGTATGGTTGAAATAGATCCTAAAAAACTTGAAGCTATTGGGCCAAATTGTTCTTGGATTGGCCCTCACCAATTAAATAAAACTGCAGATGTAGTTAAATCTGCAATTGCAGGGGAAGTTTCTCGTGAATTTGGTTTTTCAGATGAACCAAAAGTATGTGTTCCTAAAATACATCAAAATCCTCATATTCATGTAATTCAAATATGTGAAGGTTGTTTAGGTAATTGTTCCTATTGTTGTACTCGTTTTGCAAGAGGTCATCTAAATAGTTATCCAATAAAAGATATTATTTCTGAAGCTCGCCAAGCTATTGCTGATGGCTGTGTTGAAATACAGTTAACTGCTCAAGACACTTCTGCATTTGGAAAGGATACTGGTGAAAAATTATCTGATTTGATTAAAGGAATAGCTAATCTAAAAGGAGATTTTAGAATACGTGTTGGAATGATGCATCCTAAAAATATAGGAAATGATTTGGAAGATTTAATTGATGCATTTAAACTAGAAAAGGTATATAAATTCATTCATTTACCTATTCAATCTGGTAGTGATGCTGTTTTAAAAGATATGAGAAGAAATCATACAGTTGAAGATTATAAAAAAATTGTTTATAGATTTAGAGAAGAAATTCCTAATTTAACTCTAGCTACTGATATTATTGTTGCTTATCCAACAGAAACTGAAGAAGACTTTATGGAAACTGCTGATTTAATTGAAGAGATTAAATTTAATTTAATTCATTTATCAAAATATCAACATAGGGAAGGTGCTGCATCTTCTTCATTAGATAATGTTCCTTTTGAAGATGTGAAAAGAAGGTCTAAATATTTATCAGATATTAAATTTAGAATCATTGAAGAAGAAAATAAAGATTTAAAGGATAAAGAATTAAATGCTTTGGTGGTTGAAAAAGGTTCTAAAGGGGGATTTATAGCAAAAACTGATTCTTATATTCCAGTTGTCCTTCAAGATGTTGAATTAGGTGAGTTTATTAAAGTTCATATTGATGAAACTACTGGAACTTATTTAATCGGCCATAAGATTTAATAGTTTTTTTTAATGTTGATTTAATTTTTCATTTGATTTTTGATTTTTTAAATTTATTTTTTTAATTTTTCATTTGATTTTTTAAATATATCTTTTCTTTTATTTTTTTATATTTTCTTTTTATAAATTTTATTTTTCTTTAATTATTTTTTTAAGGATTTTTTCCTAATTTTTATCCCTTTTATTATATAATTTTCACTATTTTTTTTATTTAGAAAACTCTTATAAAATTTGAGTAAAATACTCTTTCTAAATTAATTATTTTTTGAAATAATTTTTATATTATCTTATATTTTTATTTTAAAGATTAATTTACTTTTTATTTTAATTTTAAAGAAAAATTTTTTTATTTTCTTTTTTTAAAGACTATTCTTATTTATTTTACTTAAATAAAGATATTTAACTATTTATTTTAAGAATTAAGAGTTTTTAAAAGGTTTAATTTTCAAGAGTTCTATGGCTTTAAAATATCTATTTTTTATATATTTTTATCTATATTTTTTTAATTAGTTTAAATATTTCTCATTATTTAAAAATATATATTTTCATTGCTAGTTATTGGATTATACGTGATTTAATAGCATTAAAAAACAAAACATTTATATAGTATGTAGTACAACATTCAATTGGAGGTGAAAATATGAGTGAATTACCAATCGCACCTGTCGGTCGTATCTTAAAAAATGCTGGCGCACAAAGAATTAGTGATGATGCAAAAATTGCATTAGCTGAAGCTCTTGAAGAAAAAGGTGACGAATTAGCTAAAAAAGCTGTAAATTTCGCACGCCACGCTGGTAGAAAAACCGTAAAAGCTGAAGATATCAAATTAGCAATCAAATAAGTTTGTTATCTATAGTTTTTAACTGTTAACTATTGGCCAAGATCTTTATTGGCCAATTATTTTTTTTATATTTTATATTTTTCAATCTTTTTAATATTTTTTAAGCTATTCTTTAAGCTATTTTTTAATATTTTAATAAACTATTTTTTGCTGATTTTTATTAATTTTTTAACCTTGTAGAAACCATTATTAAAAATAATGAATTATCGATTTTAATCACTTATTTTAACAAAATACTGATTATAATGCCTTTATTTAATAAAAAAATAATCATATAGCCGTTAAATTTTTACAGTTGAAAAATTACTTTCGTGCAAAAAAAATTTAACAACCCTTCATTTCAAATATAAAGGCCATAAAACACTTAAAATTTATTACACTTGAAATTACACTTTTAAATACTTAAAAAAAGAAATAAAAAGTTATTTATAATAAAAAGGGGAATAAATATTAATATGACTAAT
>NZ_FOTL01000038.1 GCF_900114585.1 Methanobrevibacter olleyae
AAAGATTTTACAAAGATCATTCCAAACTTCCAAAATATAGTCAGAAATTAAACATGCCAAGTACCATAAAAAAGGACATATGACATAATCATCCTAAAATAAGAAATATCCTTTTTAAAAATTAAATCAAATGATTTAAAAACTTCACAAGAAGAATTAAATAATCTTACAAAATGAGAATCTGAAAGAACAAAATCATCATAAAAATCGCAAAATATATTGTTCAACATCTAAAATACTATTTGAAACAATTGTTTTTTGTTTTATCATTATAAAAACTTTGCTCCAACCCTTTATTAAATTTCACTATTTTTAAATAAAAATCAAAGAATTTTTAAGAAAAAACTCTAAAAACTACTAATCTTTATTAAAAAAATTTTTAAATCAACAAAGTTTTTAAAATAGTCACTAAGAGCATGAAAAACTAATAGATTATAAGATTTAAAGTGTAAAAAAATTTAAAAAAAGAGAAATGAAAGTTTATAATATTTTACTAAAACAAACTAACATTATGTAAACATATTTATAATATTTTACTAAAACAAACTAACATTATGTAAATATAATTTTTGAAGATTAATTTAATGATATACTTTTGACCTATCTTCTATTCGACCAATATAAACACAATTCTCCTCTACCTTAAAACATATTCTATAATGTCCTTTTCTAGCACTTTTATATTTAGGATATTTTTTTATTTTTTTAAAGCTAGTATTATTAGGATTTTCTAATATTTCCTCTAACCCTTGATAAATTAATTTATATACTATTGGGTTTTTCTTTTTATAATATTTTAACTGTTTTAAAGCAGAACGTTTAAATTCAATTTCCATATTAATCATCTAAATAAGAATCGAGTTCATCTAATGAAGTAAAACACACCCCTTCACCTTTTTCAAACTCTTTATCTGCTTCAATTAAATCTTTAATTTCTTGGTATTCTTCATAATCATCTAAAACTTTTGTAATTATATCATTAAATGAATCATTTTTATGGCCTATGTCTGCTAGTCTTTCATGATTTAATAAACTGACTCTAATAGCTTTTGTTTGCATAAATTATCACCTATAATATATAATTTATTTTTAAACTATATAAACTCTATCAACATAGTATATAAAGTTAATATTATCAACAAAATCAACAAGTTAAGTTAATATTAAAAATTTACTTTAATAAAAATTAAATTTAAAAAATAGAATAAAAAATTAAATAATTAACTATATCAAAATTCCCCCTTAGATTTAAAAAATTATAATAAGAATGATACCATATATAACCATTAACATTTATAAACATATGAGTTTTGTTCGATACCATAATAACTAATTAAATTAGTTAAAAATTTCTAAAATTAAATTAATCAATGATAAAATGACTTTAAAATATTTCCATAATTTAGCATATGATGAAATAGGAGAAGAAAATAATGAAATCATTCTATTTTTACATAGTAAATTATTAGGTAAATGGATTTGGAAAAAGCAAAAAGAAGATTATAAAAAATATTTTAATGGTTTTCATTGCATCTTCCTTGATTTACCAAATCATGGAGATAGTAAATCTGAAGGAGACTTTTCTATAAAAAAAGCATCTATGGAAATCAAGGAATTTGTAAAAGATTTAATTGAAACTAAAAGGAAGAAAACTCTCAAAAGAAATAAAATTAATTTAGTAGCTTCAGGTCTTGGGGCATCAATATCTATTGAAATAATTAATAAAAATCCTCACTTAATCAATAATTTAATATTTTCTGGACTTGAAATAGCAAACTTTAAAGAAAGTAAATCAAATAGCGTTATTAATCGATTAGCTAAAACACAATCTGAATATTTAAATGAAAAACCAGATACCTTTATAATAAAAGCATATTTAAGACATTATGGAATATCAAAAGAATATTTTGATGATGTTGAAAAAATTCTAGAGAGATCTATTAAAGAAGAAGAAAAAATAGCCTTTGAATCATTAAATTATACAATCCCTAAGAGTTTAATTGATAATAAAAGACTTTTAGAAAAAGAAAATATGCTAATCATTTTTGCAAATAAAGAAGATTTAAATTGTACACAATCTGCAATTGGGCTAAAAAGCTTATTTAAAAATGCAAAATTAATAGAAATTGATAAAGGAAAGCACCTTTGGAATATAATTGATAATGAATTATTTAACACTATAATTGCTAATTTTATTAAATTTAATTATATTGAAAAAAATTCTAAAATAAATATTTTAGAATAAAACTTAAGCCCTATTAAAAAAATTCTAAAATAGATATTTTAGAATAAATCCTAAAATTTTTTCATAAATAAATTTTATTAATACTTAAAGAAATTAACTAATGCATTTTAAACTAAATTTAAGTAAAATATATTTTAAAAAAAATAAAATAAACTTTAATTAAAGCTTTAAATTAAAAAATAAAACTGCAAAGTTTATAAATAATTAAAATAAAAGTATTAATTAGTTATAAATAATATTGAAATTATTTTATAAAGAGATAGTTTTAATAAATATTTTTAATTAAGATTTAAAGTTTTAAAAAAATCAAGAATTATGATTTTGTATTATTAATATAATATCAAATTTTAGATAATTTAAAATCCATAATCTTTTTTAAAACACATAGTGAAAGGGAAACTATGAAATTAGGAATTATTGGATACGGAAATATAGGTTCAATGATAGTAAATAATATACTAAAACTTAATTTGCTATTAGATGACGAGGAATTGATTGTTTCAAATAGACACCTTAATAAATTTGAAGGTTTAATTAAGGAATATCCTAAAGAAAATCTAAACATTAGTTCAGACAATGAAGAAATTGCAAAACAATGCGAAAAAATCATTATTTCCGTTGAAACCCCCCAATTTAAAGAAGTTCTAGAAGAGATTAAGCCTTTTATTAATGAAAAAACTCATATCATATACACCTGTGCAGGACTTAATTTTAACCATATTAAACCATTTTACGATGGAAAATTAACTTTAGTTATTCCTACTTTAGCTTCAACTGTTACTTCCAATAACTCAATAAGTTCACTATCAAGAAGAAAAGGAATAACTCTTATAAAACATAACAATAAAGTAGATTTACAAGAAAAACTCTTTGTTGAAGACTTATTTAATGAATTTAGTTTTGTTAAAGAAATTCAAAATTTTGAAGATTTTAACGATAACAATACTTTTTCTATAAAAGATGCAGAATTAGAAATAAACACTATTTTAACAAGCTGCGGACCTGCTTTTATTGCAGTAATGATTGAAAATCTTGCTAAAATCACTAGTGAAATGACGAATATTAGTAAAAAAGAAGCAGATGAAATGATTTTGAAAACAGTCATAGGTACTGCAATATTAAAAGATAATCAAGAATTATCTAACAGAGACATTATTAATAAAGTAGCTACTAAAAAGGGAATAACTCAAGAAGGAGTTAATTTATTAGATAAAAAACTTACTAAAATAAATAGAGAGCTAATAAAAACTTTATTAAATAGATATGAAGAAGTAAACAATGAGATGAATAAAACATATCTTAAAAAATAGATACTAATTTTATATAAAAATTAAAATAATAAACTTTTTTTAAAAAATAGCTAAAATAATAAACTTTTTTTAAAAAATAAAATAAAAAAATAGCTAAAATAATAAACTTTTTTTAAAAAATAAAATAAAAAAATAGCTAAAATAATAAACTAATTCTTAAATAAAAAATTAAAAAGGATTTACTCAAAAACCAAATAAAAAAAAAAAAAGTCAAGGTTTTTGAGGGGAAGCCTCAAAAAGCTTGAGTGCTAGAATAAATCAGTTTCATTTAATTTTTCTTCAAACCAGTGTGCTCTTTTATCTGCAAACATTTTTACAATTAATGCTAAAACTAATGTAATTACAGCCATAGCAATTAAAATTGAAAATGAATAAATATAATTAGACCATACTAATCCTAATGCAGTTTCTCTCAGTAAATCAATTCCATGAGTCATTGGCATAAATGGACTAACTGTTTGTAATAATGATCCCATTAATTGAATAGGATAAATACCTCCAGTACCTGAAATTTGGAATACTAACCAAATTACAGCTATTCCTTTTCCAAGATGACCTAAAGATGATACTAATGAATAACAAATCAACATAAATATTAAGGCTATGAAATAAGCCGAAAATATAAACATCAATGGGTTAGATATTTGAATTCCTAATATAAATGCACCAATAAGAGTAACAGTAGTTTCTAAAAATGCCATTACCAAGAAGATTAATAACTTACCAAAGTACATCTCAGAAGGAGCATATTTAGTTCCAGTAGATTGACCAGTTCTAAGCATAACACATGTAATTATTGCTCCTACCCACATAGATAAAGCTATATAAAATGGAGCAACTTCTGAACCATAATCTGAAACAGGGTATAATTCATTTTCCTTTAAAGTTACAGGAGAATAAATATAATCCCCAACATCTTCTTCATTCACACCAGTTATACCAGAAAGTGAACTAGAAGCAGCAGAAAGTGAACTAGAAGCTGAAAGTAATGCAGAAGAAGCACCATCAGCAAGTAATGCAGAGCCTGCAGCTAAGCTTACTGAACCTTCAGCTAATTGAGTGCTACCATTAGCTAATTTAGAAGCACCATCAGCAACACCAGAAGCACCATCAGAAAGACCAGAAGCACCATCAGCTAATTTTACAGAACTATTAGCTAATTTAGAAGATCCTTGTGCAAGATTACTTGAAGATTCAGCTAAATTAGAACTTGAATTAGCTAAACTTTTAGAACCATTTACAACTTGTTTTAATTCTTCATTAGGTAATGTACTTACATCAACAGAAGAATCTAATTGTTTAGCAGATTCCTTTACTTGAGTAGAACCTGCTGAAATTTTATCTGCAGATGAAGAGATTTCAGAAGAACCAGATTTCACCTTAGAAGCACCAGAAGAAACCTTATTAGCTCCTGATTTTAGTTCTGAAGCTCCTGAAGAAACCTTATTAGAACCATCTTCCAAATCAGAAGCACTAGATTTCACCTTAGAAGCACCTGATTGAACCTTATAAGCACCAGCACTTAATTGTCCAGCACCAGAAGCCATTTGTCCAGCGCCAGATGAAAGTGCAGATTTTAACTCTCCTAATTTTGCATACGCCGCAAGATTAATAAATTGAACAATTTTTGCATTAATTTTATTATAAATTGCCCTAGCTGCTGAATCACTAAGTTTTGAGGCCATTGGGTTAGATTTTCTATTTACAATATATTCCAATTCAGCAGAATGTGGATTGTCAGTTGTAATAGAACTAATAGAACTACTAAAGTTTTTAGGAATAATTATTCCTGCATAATATGTTCCATTTTTAACCCCCTCCCTCAGTTCATCTTCACTTACAAATGTCCAATAGAAGTCATCATTTCTCTTTAATTCATCTTCTAATTGATTTCCAACATTTATCTTTTCACCATCAAAGGAGGAACCATTATCTAAATTAGCAACTGCAAATTCAAGATTTCCAGTATTCTCATAAGGATCCCAGCAAGCTTGAATATTTATAAGAGCATATAAAGAAGGCAATATTATAATAGCAAGTAAAGTAATTACTACTATAGGATTTTTAGTAAATACATCTTTAAAATCTTTTTTAAGAAGTTGAACTACATTTCTTACTCCTCTTCTTAAATTTAATTCTCTCATATAAAACCTCACATAATATAAAAAATCACATTACTAAAATCTAGATTACCATGACATATAACTAATAAATAAAACTAAATTAAACTAATTAAACTAATTAAACTAATTAAACTAATTAAATTAATAAATAAAACTAATTAAATTAATTAAATTATTTAATAAAAAGTTATTAAAATAATAGTGATAAATCATTATTAAAAATAAAACTCTGTAAAATCTTAAAAAAAATGTTTAAAAATACTAAACATTAAATAAAATCTTAATGATTTAATAAATTTTAGATAAATTGAAAATAATAGAATAAAGAAATAAAAATTTTTATTTAAATATTCTTCTAAAATTAAATTTAAATATTCTTCTAAAATTAATAATAATTAAAATTTTATATACTTAATAATATTTATAATTAATAATTAATAAAGTTTTAAAAAAATTATCTATTTTGATTTTTATAAAAAGAAAAAATAAGATAAAAAATTAAAAATTAAAAAATTAAAATAATATACTATAAAAATAGAAAATTAAAAAATTAAAAATAATATACTATAAAAATAGAAAATTAAAAAATTAAAAATAATATACTATAAAAATAGAAAATTAAAAAATAAATGAAAAATAGACTAACTATCCATTTAATTTTAAAATAGCTTCTGCTAAGTCTCCACCAGTTTCTCTTAATGCTTCTTCAGCATCAGCAGCACTTACACCAGCAGTATTAGCAACCATTTCAATATCTTCATCAGGGATAATAATTTCACTTTCAATTTCTACTTCAACAGCATTACCACTAACTTGATAAGTTTCCTGACCCATTACATTCATCATATTTACTTCAGCAGGAGAAATGATAATTTCCTTATCTTCAAAACGGATAATAACTTCTTTTACTCCTTCTAAGTCTTTCATTTCCATACCCATTTTTTTCATTTGTCTTTGCATATTTTTTAGTTGTTTTGGGTTCATACCAGGTATCATAATATTTCCTCTCTAAATTTTATTTAAATTTAATTAAATTTAGTTAATAAATATTTTAATTAAATTTTTTAAATAATTATATTCTATAAATTAGAATATATAATAATTTTTATATAATTTAAGTTTTTTAAATTAAGAATTATTTTTTCTTAAATCCTTTTCTTGTTTTAATAGCTTGACCTGTTTTAAAGTCTAGCATTTCTTTATGATTTAAAAGTGCCTTACCAAATGCTAAAAGTTCACATTCCTCATTAACAATTAAAACTTCATCATTAGAACGGATATTTTCATCACAATCTTTTATAAACTTAGCAAAAACACTTTTTCCATCACGAGCAAATGATTCTACACTGTTATCAATCATAACTTTATTTCTCATTCCATCTAAGCTAGCTAATCTTTTAGCACCTAATTTAGATAAAATTAAAAAGCTATCAGAAGCTCTCATATTAACAATATTTTGATTTTTATCGTAAATATGTCTTATCTTACCAGTTTTTTTACTTTTTTCTATTTTAATTTCTCCAGTAAATAAAGCTTCTCCAGCACCTTCGCCAAATTGATAATCTGCAATAGCTTTTAACTTTTTAATATCGTCTTTTTCAAATTTGATATCTTCAGAATTTGAATAAGGCTCTATATAATCAAGCTCAAGCTCATCTAAAACTTTAGGATCTATTAAAACATTGCCATAATTTTCTGCAAAGTCCACTAAAAAGTCCCTTGTAAAATCAACTGCTATTTTATCATGAATCTTAGGTGCATCACTTTGACTCAGTGGATAAAGCTCATCTAATTCAAGTGGAATTAAACAAAATGGAATATCTAAAACCATAAAATCAGTTTCATGATTCTCTATAATACATGGTTCATCTTCACCTTTAGATTCATCTTTTGCATAAACAAAGAATTCTTTAAAACTATTTGATAAATATTTACTATAAGGTTTCCTGTAAGCTGGAAGTACAATAAGATTTTTCTTTTTATCCATTTCATTAAGTTTATTTAAATGCCTTGTAACTTCTGCCCTTCTTAATGATTCTGGACCGGTGTAGAAAAATGCTGATTTTTTACTGCGAGGATCAAATTTCTCTAAATCATCACTATATTCACCCAAATGCCTTAAAGCATCAAGAAGCATAGGATGAGCTCTGCATCTTTCTTCTACAAGCTCCATCAAGCTACCTTCAGAAATAGCTTGGCGAATAAGTCTAAGTTCTGCAAAGCTTACATGAAGATTATGCTCTGCAATAAGTTTTACTCTTTTCTCTTTTTCCATTGCTCTTAAATCATCTGGAGTGTATTTACAACAAACTTCACAGGAACAAGGCATCTCAGTTAAATTTTCAAGTTTTATTGTACCTCTTGTAGTGAGGAATCTGTCTCCTTCTGCATATAAAATATAAGCTGCAGAATCAAATAAATCACAACCCATAGCTACACAAAGTGCAAAAATCATAGGATGTCCTGCACCCATTAAATGACGTGCTTTAGAATCGGGTAAACATTTAACAGAATGCATTACAGCATCCACCAAATCTCTGTAATGATACATTTCCATAAGTGGCACAACAGCACCGATCGGATATAAGTCTGCATCAAGCTTTGTTAATTCAGTTGCACAGTATTCTCTTAAATCAGGAAAAGTAGAGCCTTGAACTACAGAATTTAATTTCATTTCATAATTATTATCTCTTACAAAACCAATAGCTTCCTTTGCACGTTCTAAAGTGATTTTTAAATCTTCTTCAGCTTTTTCAT
This sequence comes from Methanobrevibacter olleyae, assembly GCF_900114585.1. Classification (NCBI taxonomy): domain Archaea; kingdom Methanobacteriati; phylum Methanobacteriota; class Methanobacteria; order Methanobacteriales; family Methanobacteriaceae; genus Methanobrevibacter; species Methanobrevibacter olleyae. The sequence goes on from NZ_FOTL01000038.1 coordinate 8,436, forward strand.
AATCAACATAAGGTGCAGTTGGAATATCGAGAGAAGTTCCTATATCTGTTCCAATAGCTTCTTGAAATTCAATAACTTCCTTATTTGTTATATCTACATCACCATAAACAGATAATTGGAATGATCCAGAATCAGTCATAATAGGCCCATCAAAGTTTATAAGTTCATGTAAACCAATATCCAATGCCTTTTTACTTAAGTCTTCATCTTTATAAATTAAATAAGCATTGGTTATTACAATATCTGCTCCATAATCTTTAACATTAATTGTTTGTTTTCTAGGATGAATTACAGGCATTAAATTTGGAGTTTTAATATCTCCATGTTTTGTTTTTAAAAGACCTACTCTTCCCCTCATATCTTTTGCTTTAATCTCAAACATATTTTCTTTCCTTGAAATAATTTTAAATAAATTTTTTAATAGAATTAATCAATTGTAAAAATTTTAAAAGATAAATAATAATTACAAATTTAATAAATCTAAATAATGTAATAAAAAATAGATTATATACTATTATTAATTTAAAAGTTTAAAAAGTTTATTAATAAATAACTGACAAAATGATAATTTAAAAAAAAAGTAATATAAATTAAAACTAATCTAAATTTTATGATAATTTAAAAAAAGGAATATAAATTTAAACTAATCTAAATTCTTATTTTTTACCCCATCTAAACAATTAAAACTAATCTAAATTCTTATTTTTTACCCCATCTAAACAATTAAAACTAATTTAAATTCTTATTTTTTACATCATCTAAACGTTTCATCATTTTTAAAATACGAGTTCTTGAATTATTATCCTCTAAATATTCTTCCATGTAATCATTTTCAGGTTCTACAATATAGAAAGCTTCTTTTGATAAAACACCAGGAATATTCATTTTTGAAAGGTTTCTTTCTACTCTTCTTTTTAATGGTTTATCATCCATATCTTGAGCTAAAAATATAGGAGTTTTTACAGCTGATGATATTTTAGTATTATGACGAGCTAAATGACGTTCTTCTCTTCTATTATCAAGTATTTCAGCTGAAGAAAGGTTTAAATTAGGATCTCTAAATGGAATACCTACATCAGATAAAGCCATTTTAATCTCATCATTTCGAGCTAATGACTTTCTAAGGTTTTTAGGATTTGGTGATGCTAAAGTTCCACCTTGAAAACGTCCGAAGATTGGACCTAAAGATACATAAAAATCCGCTTCAATAAACCCCATTCTTACAGGAGCTGATGAAGTATATGTAGCAACTATTCCATTATCTTTAATCACTCTTCTAAACTCTTTAAAAAAGTCCACACTAAGCAGTTCAGGAGACATATTTTGGCTAAAAGGATCTAAAAATATAGCATCATACTTTTTATCTTCTAGTTTTTGTATAACCTGCCTTGCATCATCAATATGGATTTCTAAATCAATATTATTTGGAATAATAGTTTCTTCGAGTTCTAATGATGCATAATTAGAGTCTATTAAAGCTTGCTCTATTGCTTTTTTAGTAATATCATGAGCTTTTATTGGAGATGGAACCATTAAACCAGCAGCAAGAGTTGGTTTAGATATTTCCAACATATCAATATGTAAATTTGCATTTCCATCACTATTTTTTATAAAATCATCAATAGCTGCAGATGAATTATAACCTAAACCTGCACAGATATCTAAAATAGTTATATCCTCATCATAATTAAGTTTTAGAGGTTTTATAAACTTTTCAAATGATTCACTTATTGCTCCAGTTGAAGTATGTAATGTTTCTACCTTATGATTTATTTCCTTTGATTTAATACTGTATGATCCATCATCTGTTTTTACAAAGTATTCTTTATGTTCTGCAAAAATAGAATTTCTATATTTAGCATCTTTGTATTTTCTTTCATTATCAAATGCTTCTTTTATTAAATCATAAATAGTCTCATCAATTACAGTAGACTCTTTTACATAGCTCATTTAATCACTTTAAATAGTTTTAGATAGATATTAAAAAATTTTAAATATCATTAATATATTTTAATATTAGTTAAATTATTATTTAAATTTTAATAATAAAAAATAATAATAAAAATAGATTTAATCAATAAAACTATTTAGAAAAACAGGTTTTATTAAGATTTTCTCATACTGCTTCAATTAATCCTTTCTTCAATTAATCCTTTAATAAAATAGTTCATATACTTTCGATTATATGTGTATTTAAATAATATCTTAAAAACATATTCTTAAAAAAAATACATACTATTAAATTCAAGATTTTAAAAATCTAAAATCACCTATTTAAATCTTTAAATTCTTGAAATAAAATTATAGCTACTGAATCCATTAGAATTTTCTTTGGAATTTTTCTCAAAGGTTTATCTCTAAAACATCCCCATTTCACCTTATTTCCACCTTAATTAAGATTTAAATTAATAAATAAGCACAAAGACTGAAATGACTACAAACTAATAACTCTAACATTAGAATTAATCTTTTTAATTTTTTTATAAATTTCATTAACGAAATCATCATTAATTTCTGAAAATGAATTAAATTCTTTATTTAAAGATTCATATTTAGATTTAGCTAAATTATGAGTTTTAAAAATCTCTACTTTAAAATTAGGATATTTTTCAATTAGTTTTAAAATAAGCTTAATATTTTCTTCCTTTAAAGTATATTCTTTATTTAAAGGAATTCTAAAAGTAATATTTTCATTTTTTATTTTAGAATTATTGATTAATTCTAAATTTTTATAATATGCATCCATATCCAAGTTTAAAACTTCTTTTGCTTCTTTTTTATCTAAAAGTTTTATGTCAATGAATAATTCATCAATAAAAGGAATAGCTATTTTTAAAAGATTGTTTGAAACAGATAAAGAAGTTTCAAAACAAATATTAATATTTTTATCCTTTAAATTCTTTAAAAGTGGTTTTAACGATTCGATTTGAAGGAGTGGTTCCCCTCCTGAGAATGTAACTCCCCCTTTAGCATCACCATAATATATTTCATCTTTTAAAATCTCTTTTTCAAGCTCTTCTAATGAAATATCATAACCAAATGATTCATTTTTATTATTGTGATTATAATCTTCTATTTCAAAATTAAGGTTTTCTGGATTACAGCACCAAGGACAAGTTAAATCACACCCTTTTAAAAATACAGTAGTTCTAATTCCAGAACCATCTTGTAGAGAAAAACGCTGTATATTCGTAATTCTAACTGTCATTTTATCACTTAAAAAATAAAAAAATAAAAAATAAATAAAAATTTATTAAAATAATGAAAAAATAATCTAATATAAAATATTAAGAAAAATACTTTAATTAACTTTTTCCTTCATTTTTTAAAGCCCTTTTAATTAATAAATCTTTATAATCTTCAGGTAAATCATTGAAGTATGCACTAAAACCCCAAACTCTTACAATTAAATTAGGATGCATATCAGGATTTTCTTTTGCTTCAATTAAAGTTTTACTACTTACAACATTCATTTGCATTTGGAAAAATCCTAATTTAATGCTTGAAATAATGAAGTCTGTAAATTTATCCAAATGATTTTCAATTAAATCTGGTGAAAGCATTAAATCTACCACATTACCATTGAATTTAGCTCCACCATAGTCTAATTTTGATGCAAAATGTAATATTTCAGTAAAATCTTTATTAGTATCTAAGGATATATGGGTTGAAAAAGGCTCTCCTTCTTTTCTACCATCAAATGAAGCTGATATTTCACTACCTGCACTAATATAAGAAGGAGCACTTAAACCAAATTTAATTTTGCCTCCAAACTTATTAGTATACCCTTTAAAACAATCTTCTAAAAAGAAAATAATCTCATTAGAAATAGATAATATTTCTTCATCATCCATAGCAAAACAAGGTTTTATACTTTTCAATTCATTAAATACATTATGATACTTAGCTTTTTTAAAGTTATTCTTCCTCATTTTATTTAATTCATTTAAAGTATATTTCTTCTCTTCAAAAACAAGTTTTTTAATATTATATAAACTATTTACAGTATTTGCAAGTGAAACAGTAGTAATTCCATAATGATTATATTTAGCTCCACCTTTAGAAATATCAATTTGTTTATCATTACAATCATCTATAAATAAAGAAAGGATTGGATCTTCATTCCATCCTATATCATCTAGAGTTTGAATTAATGATTCTGCTTCTTTTTTAAGATAGTATTTATAGGAATTAAACAATTCATCAAAATTTTCTAGCATACCTAATACTTCTTTATTTTCACTGTCAAAAAACTCATTTAAAGGTTTTAAAAAAGATATGAAATTAATATTGTTTTGTTCTAAACCTTTACCAAGTGCTGAAGGTTCCCAACAAGCAGAAACTACATAATTTGTAGCATCTTCTTTATCATATCCAAATTCGATCATCTTATCAATGACAATTTCATCATTAGAAAATAATGGACTACCAATTCCTGTATTAATAGTTTTTAAAGACAATTCAATTAAATCACGAGGAGTTTGATTGCTTATTCTAAGTAAAACTTTAGGATCTGGCAATTGAAGCTCTTTTATTGCATTAATAAACATATAAGTCAAATCATTATAGAAATAATATTCTCCATATTCATCGCTGTATTTGCCGCCAAGAATAATTACTTGACCAGTATCCCCCATAAGAGCAGCACTTTTAAACCAATAATAGGAATGTAAAGTTTTTAAAAATGATTTTATTAATTCATATGCTTCTTCTTGTGTGATAAATCCACTATTCAAATCATCAAGGTATAAATCTTCAAGTATTTTATCTAATCGACCTAAACCATTTAAACCATGCCCAGTTTGCCATAAAAGTTGATTATAGAACAATATTCTTTGTAAAGCTTCTTCAAAGTGTTCTGCCTCCCTATCTATCATATTTTCAAAATAGTGAACAAATTTAGTTTTTTCCTGGTGATTAGACTTTTTTAATTTCTTAATGATTCTATAAATTAATAATTCAATAGCATCAACTGTATCTTGTTGATTTCTAATAAAATCAGAATCAGAATATAATTTCATCCTATATCCTTCTTTAGGATTAAAATACATTTCATTATAGTCATAAATAGAATTATTTAATACTCTAGAGTAATCAATTGAAATATTATCAATTATATGGCCCTCTTCAGATAAGTTTTTAAATTCATCTAAAAAGAATATGAAACCGTCTTTAGGAACTGTTATCTCTAGTTTTCTAAATAGATTCTTAATTTGAGTTCCTTTATTAAATTTATTAGTGGTTATATACAATTTATACATATTTTTAGCTAAATAACTACTAGCTTTCTCCCTACTGCCAAATCTTCTAGTTAATTTACGGAATAAAAAAGCTAAAGTTATGGATCTTTTACCTAAAGAATTGCCTTGTGCTTTATGGTAAGTCTTCTTTGCGAATTTTTTAAAGAATGTATTCATAATTTAGCCCCTATAATTTAGCTCCTATTTAGTAGTTTATTTTTTTATAAAATAAGAATAATTATAAAAAATAATATATTAAAAATAAAGTAAATAAAAACTTATAAAGTTATCATTATTATCTCTTTAGTAATTCATTAATAATATATTTATCAGTATCATCAATTGTTTTAGTAATAATCAATGCTAAAATATATACAATTAAACCTATAGGAATAGCTAACCATAATGATACATTTATTAAATAAAGAACAATGAACAGTATAAAACCACAAATAATTAATTTAATAATTGTTTTTAGTAATAAAAAATCTGGCCTATACTCTGTTTTAGAAATAGAACATAGCATAAGGACTAAAATTAATATTTCACTAAGTACTGTAGTAATAGATGCACCAATATAAGACCAAATTGGTATTGTAAGATAATTTAAAATAATATTAAATATTGCAGTTACAAGATATATCTTTGTTACAGAAAGTTCTTTTCCAATTGAATTAAGTAATGATGTTGCTACACCATTGATAAATAAAAATACAACTGTCCAAATAAGTATTTGCATAGCAGGAGAAGCAAGAGCATACTTACTACTATAAATTAAATTTATTATATAAGGAGAATAGAGATACACTCCAATATTTATTGGCAATAATATAAGTAAAGAATATTTAAAAGACTGTTCAAAGCTCACTTTAAGTAAATTAGTATTTTCAGCATATAACTTACTCATTAAAGGGAAGATAACATATTGATAAATTACATAAAATGCTACAAAGACTGAAACAATTTTATATGCAGCGTTATAAATTCCAGTGGCATAGTTTCCAGATAAAAATTTAATCATAACAACATCTATTGAGAAATAAACTGTATAAAAGAATATGCTTAAACCAAATGGAATAGATTTTATAGCTATATCTTTCCAAAAAGACAAATCAAATTCAAATTTCGGAATTCCAAAGGATCTGTTCATATTTAATACCATGTAAATTAAAAATGCTAAATAAGCTAATGCATATGATAAAGCTACAGCAACTAAACCTAAATCTAATACAACAATTAATAAAGTAAATAAGAGCAATAAAACACTTGTTATAATTTCACCAATTGAATTAATCTTCTGATTTTCATATGCTTGAAATACCCCACCAATAAATTTAATCATACATATAAAAATAGTCTCAATTGAAATTATTAAAGCTACTTCAATAGTTAATTTATTATATCCCCATAAAAACAATATTAGAGCAGTGAGAATAAATATAACAAGAGATAAAATTATTTTAAATGGAATAAGATTATTTATAAATTTCTGAGTTTTAGATTTATCTTGAGAAAGTTTACGAGTAGTATAAGTACTCATTCCAATATCGGTACCCATACCTAATAAAACAGTAAATGAAATAGCAAATGATAAAATACCATAATCATTCACTCCAAGATAACGAGCAATAGCTATTGTCCATAAGAATGCACATATATTAACTATTAGTTGAGATGAGGCAACCCAACTTATATTTTTAAACAATGTTTTTATTTCACTCATAATAACACACTAATAAAATAAAATTAACTAGAAACTCATTTAAATTAAAATCACTTTAATATTATGCCTTTTATTAGACCTTTCAATATTAAACCTTTCAATATTAAACCTTTCAATATTAGACCTTTCAATATTAGACCTTAATTAATAAAATATCGCCATATACAAACTTATCTAATAAAATAAATCATGTATTTTCTTTTCAATTCTTTTACCAATTGATTTTTTAAAGAAATTAAAGTATAAAAATTGATACCCCTTTCTTAAAACCTTATTGTCAGATAAAGCCATTCTGAATTTTAATCCCTTTCCTAAATAATAAATAGGAACTTCTTTTATTTTTAAATGATTATATTCTATCCAAACGTTAAAAATAGCTTCTGAAATAAGTCCAAATACACGAGGATATTCATCTACATCTATTCTATTTTCAACTTCTTCAAGTATTGGAAATACCCAATCACAATAATGATTAATAAGCTCTTTTCTTGATATAAACATATTATAATTAGAAAAACTAGATTGATTTAAGATATCTTCAAAAGTTTCTAAATAATCAGGAGCCAGTTCTTTAAAAACATCTCTAGTGATTTCTAAGGCTTTATATAAATGATGTCCTCGATAAGTTTCCCAATAAGATCCTTTAATTAAATCTGTTTTTTTAGGAACTATAATATCATAATTAAACAAATAATCAATTATTTCTTCTTTTTCAATAAGTTTAGCATTTTTTCCTTTAAAATATCTGCGATAATGACATAATCCAATTATATCTGCAGAAGATGCCTTAGACATCCAATATAGGCCAGTGAGCTCACAATAATCTTTGTTTTTAAATGATATATTACCTTCAAAGCTATCATCACTAGAAAATCCAAAATTCTCCTTACCATTTCTACCAACAAATAAAGGAGTATAAATCTCATCATTTCTGATTTCACGAATAGCTTCTTCACTATGCGAAATAACATATAATTGGATTTTGTTTAACATAATAAAACCATAAAAATTAAATTAAATTAAATTAACGTCTCATGTCTTTATGAAGTAAAGCAATAAATATATGAACATAAGCCCATCTAACAATAGCTCTTTTTACTAGCCACATATGAACATTTAATCTTAATCCATTTACTTTTAACTCTGATTCTTTAACTTTAAGATTTTGTTTATCCATCCAAACATCAAAAAGCCTTTCTGTTAAAAATCCATAGATTCTTTTTTGATAATCATCATAACCAGTCATATCTACTCTTTTTTCTACTTCAAAAAGTATAGGAAATACCCATTCACAATAAGGATCAATGACTTCTTTTTTTGCAATGAACATATTATAATAGTAAAGTTCTTTACCATTAATTACCTTTTTATAACTTTCAATGTATTCTGGACATTGTTCTCTAATTACTTCTTCACACAGGTCTAAATCTTTTGCATAATTCCAATGATTGTAATCTTCATAAACAGAACCTAAAAGAGCTCTTGTTTTTTTAGGAAGAATAATATCATAATCTTTAAAAATTTTATCAATATCTTCTCTTTCAAGTCTATGACCTAATCTCCATTTAGCAAAATAACGCCTATAATGAACTAATCCAATAATATCTACTTCACTATTCTTCCAAATCCAGTAAAGACCAGTTAATTCACAATAAGAAGAGTTTTTATTTGATATATTGTCTCCTATATCATCACTTAGAAAACCAAGATTATCTTTACCATCCCTACCTACAAAAAGAGGTAGATAAACATCATTTGCATCTATGTCTTTAATATCTTCTTCACTATGAGAGACAACATAAACTTGAATTTTTGAATTTTTCATGATTTTATCCCTAATAAAAAATTTTAAAAAAATAAGAAAAGATCTTAATTGAATAATAAATTATTAATAAATTATTTTATAAAAATACTCATTTATAAAAAAAATAAGTTTCTTTAAATAATAATTTATATTTTTTAAATATTACTTTATAAGTTTAACTATAATAATCAAATAAAAATAAAAATAAAATTTATAAAAAAATAAAAAAGAAAAATGTGAAAAGAACTAAAATAATAAAAAATAAAATCAGTTATCCTAAGCTTTTAACTAATTTTAAAGCCTCTTCAATGACTTTCCACATATCATAATATTGATACATTCCAAGTCTTCCACCAAAGATAAGATTATCCTCTTTATCTGCTAACTGTTTATACTTAGCAAACAATTCACTATTTTTATCATCATTCATTGGATAATAAGCCTCTTCACCTTTCTGCCAGGTTTTTGGATATTCTCTTGTAATTACAGTTTTATCAGATTCTATATTTTCAAAATGTTTATGCTCAATAATTCTTGTAAATGGAGTTTCTCTATCTGTATAATTAATAACTGCATTTCCTTGATAATTTTCAATATCTAAAGTTTCAAACTCAAAATCCAATCCTCTGTATTCAAGCTCTCCAAAACAATAATCATAATATTGATCTATCATTCCAGTGAAAATTATTTTATCTGCAATATTTAACCATTTTTCTCTATCCTCAAAGAAATCAGTGTTTAACTTTACATCAACAGCTTCAAGCATTTTTTCAATGATTTTTCTATATCCTCCAATAGGGATACCTTGATACAGATCATTAAAGTAATTATTATCAAAGGTAAATCTTACAGGTAATCTTTTTATAATAAATGCTGGTAAATCTTTACAATCCCTACCCCATTGTTTTTCTGTATAGCCCTTTACGAGCTTTTCATAAATATCATATCCAACAAGAGAAATAGCTTGTTCCTCTAGGTTAGAAGGAGATTTAATGTTAGCCTCTCTCTTTTGCTCTTCTATTTTTGCCTTTGCTTCCTCTGGAGTTTTCACCCCCCACATTTTGTAAAAGGTGTTCATATTAAAAGGAAGGTTATATAATTCCCCTTTGTAATTAGCAACAGGTGAGTTTGTGTAACGATTAAATTCAGCAAATTGGTTAATATAATTCCAAATCTCTTTATTGTCTGTATGGAATATATGTGCCCCATATTTATGTAGGTTTATTCCATGCTCCTCTTCAGTATAAACATTTCCACCAATATGGTCTCTTTTTTCTATAACTAAACATTTCTTATCTCTTTTAGTCATTTCATATGCAAATACAGAACCAAATAATCCAGACCCCACAATTAAATAATCATATTTCATTATTTCACCCAAAATTATAAATAAATTATTTAAAAAAAAATATTTAACTAAATTAATATTGATTTTTAGTATATTTAAAATGATGTATTATTTAAAAAATAAAAAACTTAGAATATTTAAAAAATAAAAAACTTAGAATATTTAAAAAATAAAAAACTTAGAATATTTAAAAATTAAAAATACTGAATATCTTTATTAATACGAACAAATAAATTAGTAATAGTGATATAATGATTATAAGTCCCAAGCGTATATTATATTTAGATGAGGTTCGTTCACTTGCAATAATGCTTGTGGTTATTGGACACATTACAAGACTATTTTCATATGATTTTTATAGTTGGTTATTCTGTTCTAGCCTATTCTCATTTACACGTATAGGTGTTCCACTATTTTTTACAGTAAGCGGTTCTCTTCTTTTAACTCGCAAATATGAACCTAAAAAGTTCCTTGAAAAACGTTTTAAAAGAGTATTTTTACCTTTCTTATTTTGGATAATTGTTTATATTATAGCAGGAGTGCTAATAGGGCATTTTGAACTTAGTTTTCAATATCTTATGAATACTGCTTTTGGTGTAGGAGATTATTCTGCATTATTCTGGTTTATTTGGTCATTAATTGGTGTTTATTTACTTATTCCAGTGATAAGTAGTTTTATACGTGAAGAAGGAATGAAAGGTGCAGAATATTTAATTACAATAACCCTTATTCTCTCAATATTATATACCATAGGCTTTTTCGATTACCCTCAAATGAAATACAACTTTAGAGTTATATTTAACTTCTTCCCTGTCCTTGGATACTTTATAATGGGATCTTATATCCACAATAAAAAATTCGATAGTTCAGATAAAAAAATCTTTGGATTAGGGTGTTTAATGTTTATAGTTGGAATAGCTGGACATTTTACAAAAATATACTTAAAAGGGCTTGGAGGGTATGGATTAGCTCCAATAGATTTCTTTGATATTTTTGTTATTATGGAAACTATTGGATTATTTCTTGCTTTTAAATATGCAAATGTAGAATGGATTAAAAAAGATGCAAGAATGATTAGAGAACGTAAAATTGGAGAGCTAATTATTTTATTTTCCTCTTGCAGTTTTGGAATCTATTTCTCACATTATATTCTTTAGGGTCCTAGATTTTTTCTAAAAATTAGAGCATTTTTTGTTCTTATTTTCTATGTTTTCAATACTCTATGATTTTACATAGTAAAAATACAAATTTTATGAACGTTATTAACGTAAAAAGTGCCTTTACAATCGTTAAATTTAAATACTATGTTAAACATATATTTATTTAGTGAATTAACATGAAACATAGTATTAAATTTGATAATAAAGACACTAAATATATTATATTGGTTAAAGCATTTAAATTTATCGACTTGTGAAAAATCTAAAAAAATTTACGCAAGTTATGGGATTAA
>NZ_FOTL01000039.1 GCF_900114585.1 Methanobrevibacter olleyae
ATTTTATTTTATTTTATTTTATTTTATTTTATTTTATTTTATTTTATTTTATTTTATTTTATTTTATTTTATTTTATTTTATTTTATTTTATTTTGTGCTTTGATTTTAATTTTTATGATTATTTTAAAATATTTCTTAAACTTTTTAAATACTATTTTTTTATATTATGCTTCTTTAGTGTATTAGTATTTTTTTCTATATCAAATCCTTTTTTTTAAAACTATATTTATTCTTTTAATTTAGTTAACTATTTACTTGGTTTAACTATCCTGTTTTCTTATTTTATTCTTTTTATTGAGATTTTTTCTATCTTTTCTCTTTATTTATCTATTTAATTAATATTTTTTTATTTCGTGTCTATTTTTCTTTTATTTTTTGTTTATTGTTAATTCTATTATTTTTCTATATATTTAATAGCTGATTTAAGTATTTGTATTTTTTTATTCTTATTTTGGATAATATTTTTCTGTTTTTGTCTGATATAATTTATCATTATTTATCATTATTTATCATTATTATTTTTGCTATTTTTATTAAAATTACTTTATTTTTTATTATTTTTTTATTAATATTTTAAGTTGTTTATTAATAAAAGAACAATTTTTATCTAATGAAACAGTATATAATTCAAATTAATTTATTTTTTTCTTATTTAAATTTTATTCCAATCTTATAATTTTATAATATTAGAAATAAATTGATTAATTTTTATTAAGAATTTATATTCATAATGAAAAATAATGATAAATTATAGAAAAGTATTTTAATAAGAAATTAAATATCATTATCTAGATAGGGCGATGTGTGTAAATTTAAGTGTTATATTTTTTTAAAAGTGTTTAAAGATTATAAAATACTTTTTTTGAGATTTATATAATTTTAAATGTTTTATTGAATATTTCACCATATAAATTACTTTATATTTACTTTTTGGGGAATGTGAGTCTTAAAAATATTCATCACGTTGTTTAAAGTCCTATCTATAAATGTGTCAACTGATGAAATGTAGTTAATCTATGTTTTATTATTTTATTGGAGATTGTAATATGTTAAATATTAAACATACTATTTGTCCCTCTTGCTCTGTTGGTTGTGGGATAAATATTGTTTCAAGTGGAGGTAAGGTTTTAGGAACTTATCCTTATAAGAGGCATCCTATTAATGAGGGAAAAAATTGTTTAAATGGTCGTGGCTCTGTTGAACAGTTTGAAAAGAGAATTATTTCTCCATCATTAGTTAAAAATGATGAATTAGTCGAATCTGATAATGAGACTGTAATAAATCTCATTAAAGATAAATTAAGTTCTATTAATTCCGATGAACTTTGTATTATTTGTTCTGGAAAAAACACAATTGAAGAATTTGAAGTTATTAAAAAATTTGCTGAAAGTTTTGGAACTGATAAAATAGGATTTTATGGATACAATTTCCCTAACTTCGATGGGGAACTAGCATCTTATGATGATATTTCTAATGCAAAGACTATTTTAGCTATTGGAGATGTCTTAAGAGAAAATCCTTTAATTGGTAGAAGGGTAATCATTTCAAAGGAAAATGGCGGTACTCTTATTTCAGTAGACACTGTTGAAAAATCTAATACTGCATTAAATTCTTCTGAACATATCAAAGTAGATTCTATTGGTGAATTTATTAATGATATGGGTGAGATTAAAGATAAATTAGATGGTGAGACTGTTATTTTAATTAATAAAATTGAGGATAAAGATTATTTTAACCCATTAAAAGAATTAGCAGCGAAAACAGGTGCAAAATTCCTTCCTATATATAAAGAAGCTAATATAAAAGGCGCAATGAGATATTTAACTTCTTTAGATGCAGAAGAAATTAAAAAATTTATTGCAGATTCTAAAGCACTAATCACTGTTAATACAAATCTATTAGATTTCTTATCTAAAGAGGATATTAAAGGGAAAAGTTTTATAATTAACATCTCTAATTTTGAAGATGATTTCACAAGGCTTTCAGATTTAGTTCTTCCAGGTAAACCTTGGACTGAAAAATCTGGTAGCTTTATCAATTCAGAGGGTTTAAAACAAGAATTCATTTCCTCAGTAATTTCAGATGATGAAAATTTAAGTGAAATAGAAATATTTGATAAGCTTACTTAATTTTAAATTATAGGTGATTTTATGAGTGAAAATTATGTTCTTGCAAAAAGTAATGAGAATGCAATAACTGAAAGTGGAGCTTGTGGTGGTGCAGTAAGTTCTATTTTCCAATATTTATTAGCAAATGACATTGTTGAGGGGGTTTTAACTCTTTCAAAAGGTGAAGATGTTTATGATGGTATCCCTAGATTAGTTACTGAAGCTAGTGAAATTCTTGAAACTTGTGGTTCACTACATTGTGCACCTACTATGGTTGCTGATTTAGTTTCTAAATATCTTTCAGATAAGAGAATTGCAGTTGCAGTGAAACCTTGTGATGCAAAGGCTATTAACGAACTTGTTAAAAGACACAAAATTGATCCAGATAAAATTATCACAGTTGGATTAAATTGTGGTGGTACTGTAATACCTGAGATTGCACAAAAAATGATAGAAAAGTTTTATGATGTTAATCCTACTAAAGTAGTTAAAGAGGAAATTGATAAAGGCCAATTTATCATTGAACTTGATGACGGAAGTGAAAAAGGTATTAAAATTGATGATTTAGAAGAAGAAGGTTACGGACGCCGTGATAACTGTCAAAGGTGTAATCTTAAGATACCACGTAATGCAGATATAGCTTGTGGTAATTGGGGTTCCGAACCAGGTTGGACTTTCATTGAAATTAATACGGAAAAAGGTCAAGATATTGTCGACGGTGCTAAATATGAAGGGTTTATAGAAACTAAAGATCCTTCTGAGAAAGCTATTGCTATGAGATCAAAAGTTGAAAATATCATGATTAATATGGGTAAAAAATTCCAAAAAACTCAATTGGAAGATAATTATTTAAGTTCTGATGAATGGAAAGAACAGTGGAATAAATGTATTAATTGTTTTGCATGTAGGGATGTTTGTCCTATTTGTTGGTGTAATGAATGTGAACTTGAAAAAGACTACTTTGAAGAGGGTTCTGACTCAGCACCTGATCCATTAGTATTCCAAGGAGTAAGATTATCTCATATGAGCTTTAGTTGTATTAACTGTGGCCAGTGTGAAGATGTTTGTCCTATGGAAATTCCAGTATCAAAAATTTATCATAAATTACAAAGAGTTTATGAAGACTTAACTGGTTATGAAGTAGGTATTGGTGATGAAAAACCTCCTTTATACAGTCCGAAAAAAGAACAATTTGATTAGGTGAATTTTATGTCTAATGATGTTAAAATTGTAGGTTTTTGTTGTAATTGGTGTTGTTATGGTGGTGCAGATACTGCAGGTACCGCTCGTATGCAATACCCATCAAATATCAGAATTATAAGGGTTATGTGCTCTGGTAGAATGAATCCTTCTATGGTATTTAAAGCATTTAAAGAAGGTGCTGATGGAGTATTTGTAGGTGGTTGTCATATTGGAGACTGCCATTATGATGCTGGAAATTATAAATGGAATAGAAGAGCATTAGTAACTAAAGAAATTATTAAAGAATTTGGAATTGATGAAGAAAGGTTCCGTTTTGAATGGATTTCTGCTTCTGAAGGAGAGAAATTCCAAAGAACTATGAAAGAATTTTATAAAACTATCTCTGAGTTAGGTCCTTTAGAATATTAATTTTCATAAATTAATTTTTAACAGATTCAAAAGATTTAGCTTTTAAAAACTTTCTAGTATTCTTAATAAAAAAAACTTATTAATCTATGACTTAAAAGTTTTTTTAAAGTTTTAAGAACTTGTTCTTTATATTGTAATTGATTGTTGATTTATAAAAAAATAAAAAAAAAGATTTTGTATTAAGTTTTTAAAATTAAGTTGAAACATTTTGAAATTTTTACTTTTCAACTATAACTCCTCAAAATGAG
Organism: Methanobrevibacter olleyae; assembly: GCF_900114585.1. Taxonomy (NCBI): domain Archaea; kingdom Methanobacteriati; phylum Methanobacteriota; class Methanobacteria; order Methanobacteriales; family Methanobacteriaceae; genus Methanobrevibacter; species Methanobrevibacter olleyae. The sequence continues at coordinate 3,969 of NZ_FOTL01000039.1, forward strand.
ACCTACAAATCAAAGGTTAGTAAAATAATTTTAATTTAGCTCATAAATAATAAAATTGTTATAATTACTGTATTATGTGATTTAGTATCTAATGATTAATTTTTATTTAATCAAATTGAAAAATTAGTAGAGAATATTTCAGCTACTAACTTAACAATTCATATCTTGGAATTTAATTATTTATTTATTAAATTTATTAAAACTTTCCTTAGGTCTTGTTATTATTTTTTTATATATTTTTCCCTATTTTTTATTTCTTAACTAATTATTTTTTTTTTAATATTTTTTAATTTTTATATCTATTTTTCCCTATTTTTTATTATTCTATTTTTCTCATTTTCATTTTATTTTTATAAAATACTGTAATTTTGCAATTTGATTATAATTTCATAACTAAAATCAATTTTACAGACTAAAATTAATTTTTTAATATAAACATTATCTTTCAACTGCTCTTTCTAAAAGCTTTTTATATAAGTTATTTCTAATATAGTTGTAATGTCTGATTCAATATTTTGTCCTGATTGTGGGATGCTTAAGAAAAATTGCATATGTGGGAAATACATTGCAGATAGAACTAAAAAACCTTATGTTAAAGAGGAAAAGAAAAATGAGCCCTTATTTTCTAAAAATAAGAAATCCAATAACAGTTTTTTAAATAAATCTAAAAGTTATTCTTCAAAAAATAATTCTAATACTTCAAAAGGTCTTTACAAATATGAAAATACTAAACCTATAACAGTTAGTGAAGATTTAGAAATTGCTAATGCAGAGGTTTATGATATTGCAGAACATGACTTGCCTCAAGAGGTAATAGACAGATTAAAAAAAGAATATCCTCATATTCCAGAGCAAATCATAGAAAATTTTCCTTTTGAACAGCCTAGAGAAGGTCAATTAGAGATTATAGTAGATATTGAAGAAGCTATTTCAAAAGGTTATAAATATATTATTTTAGAAGCAGGTACTGGTACTGGAAAATCTGCAATAGCTTCTACCTTAGCACGTATCTATGAATCTGCATATATTTTAACAATGACAAAACAACTTCAAAAACAGTATACCGATGAATTTGACTTTCCTCTTGTAAAAGGTAGAGGAAACTTTGATTGTTTAAAAGATGGGTTTGAAGTAACTTGTGATATTGGAGCATGTAAAACTGCACCAAAGTCCTCTAAATTTTTCTGTCCATATGGCATAAATAAAAATCCTACACTTACTGGAGATTTGGCTTTTCAAGATTCACTTGGTAATGATGTATTTTTCCAAACTAATGACCATTGTAAATATTGGCAACAAAAGGCAAATGCAATCAACTCACCAATCACTTTAATGAATTATGACTATGCTATTTTAGAGTTGAATTATGTAAAACACTTTGGCAAAAGAAGTTTATTAATTCTTGATGAGGCTCATAATATTGAAGATAAATTAATGAGAACAATGGAAATTAATTTATATAATCGTCAGCTTGAAAAGGACATTAAAAAAGTTATCAGCCCTCAAACTCTTCAAAGTGCGGAGAAGGGCGAATGGATAATGGAAATTGATGCAATTCAGGGTCATTATTCAGATATTGAAGTGAAAGATTTACCTACTAATAAGGCAGATAGAATCAACTCAACTATTTCAAAATTAAAAGCACTTAAAACTAATCTTGAAGATGAACCTGGAAATTGGGTAATTGATGCTGATGAAAATGGAGTGTCTTTTAAGCCCCTCAGAGTAAATCATTATGCTGAGGATTATTTATTTAAACATGGAGATGTTGTCATATTTTTAAGTGCAACTATTTTATCTCATAAAATGTTTTCAAAATGGCTAGGTTTAGACCCTCGTGATGTTTATCATATTCGAGTTGATAGTCCATTTTCAGTTGAAAAAAGACCAATTGAGTTAAATTTAGCTGGAAAAATGTCTAAAAATAGGGTTAAGCAATCAGCTCCTAAATCTATCGAAATATTGCAGAAAATATTAAAAAGGCATGAAGGAGAAAAAGGATTAATTCATACTCATAGTTATAAATGCCAACAGTATATACTTAATAACTTATACAATAATAGATTAATTGCTCATGGAACCAACAATAGAGAAAGGGTTTTAAAATTTTTTGAAGAGGATGAAAATCCATTGGTACTTGTGAGCCCTTCTATGAGTGAAGGTGTAGATTTACCTTATGATAAATGCAGATTCCAGATAATTTATAAGATACCTTTCCCATATCTTGGTGATAAACAGGTTAATATGAGAATGAAAAAAGACCAGCGTTGGTATGCTTATAAAACTGCAATGACATTGGTACAAACTTATGGTAGAGGAATGAGGGCAGAGGATGATTCTTGTGTAACTTATATTATTGATTCAGATATAAAGAATCTTCTTAAAAGCCCATTGTATAAATCTTTAATTCCAGAGTTCTTTAAAGAAGCTATTGTTATTAATGATGATCGTATCATCTAACTTAGGCTTTTTTTAACCTTCATCCAAACATTGATTAAAACTTTTTCCTCTAAGTTGTGGATGGATTTTGGATGGTAATAGTTTATTACTAAGTTGTGGGTGTTAATGATTTAATATAATTGAAGATTATATTAGTTTAAAAATCCTATTTTTCCTGTTTTGAGTGATAATATGGTAATAAGAGAAGAAATTGAAATAGAAGGAATTTCTATAATTTTAGAGAGGAAAGATATAAAGAATTTATACCTTCGTATTTTACCAGATGCTATTGTTAAAGTTTCTTCTCCTAAGAATCTATCAGATGATGCAATAAATGATTTTATCAAATCTAGAATTGATTGGATTCAAGATACAAGAGAAAAAATACTTGAAAATCCTCCTAAACCCAAAATAAAATATAAAGATGGAGAAACTCATTATATTTGGGGAGAACCCTTCACTCTTCAGTTGATTTCTAATGAAAATAGCAAAAAAGCTTTCTATAATGCAGATGATGCTGTAATTTATCTTCCAGTTCCTAAAAGGTCTAATATAAAACAAAGAGAAAAGATATTATTAGAACTTTATAGGGAGGAAATGAATAAAAACTTAAACTATTTTTTAGATAAGTGCACATATTTTGTTGGATGTGAACCTAATGAAGTTAAAATTAGAAATATGAAAAATTGGGGTAATTGTAGAAAGGATAAAAGAGTTACTTTAAATTTAAAATTAGCTAAAAAACCGCCAATTTGCACTGAATATGTTTTAATTCACGAATTATGCCATTTAATTGAATTCAATCATGGCCCAAGATTTAGGGCACTTATGGATAATTTCTGTCCTAATTGGAGAGGGATTAAAAAATTATTAAATGAAGGGGAATAGTTTTATTTAAAATTAGTAAAGGGATATTGGAGTGATATTATGGAAGTATTAGGTTATGAACTAATTAAGATCAATGATAAGCATTATGATGCTAGTGTACTTGCCAAGTATGAAGATTTAGCTGATATTTTACTTGCATGTACAGAAAATGGATTAGATATAATATATTTTGGTGGAGGTAAATTAATTTTGGAATTAATTGAATAGACAGTATTCATTTTCTTCTTTATTTTAAAATTAATTCTTTTTTATTTTAGAAATAGCTATTTTTTAAAATACGGACCTAGGGGGATTTGAACCCCCGACCTTGGGATCCGAAGTCCCACGTCATTCCTGGCTAGACTATAGGCCCAAGTAAAAATAGTTTTTTGTAGATTTATTTTTTAATAATTCTAATTAATTTTTTTATTTTTAATTAAAAATTACCTATTATTATAATTTATTCATTATCTTTTTTAAAAGTTTAGTTTAATTTCTATTTTATTTTAATTTTTATTTTATTTTAATTTCTATTTTATTTTAATTTTTACTTTATTTTAATTTTTATTTTATTTTAATTTCTATTTTATTTTAATTTCTATTTTATTTTAATTTTTATTTTATTTTTAAAAAATTATTCTAAAAATTATTCTATTTTTAGTTAAAAATATTAATTAAATAATATAAAAATACAATTGGTTTTATAATTAATAATTTAAAACATATTAATTAAATAATATAAAAATTTAATTAATTTATTAAATTTAAAAATTTTAATAATAATTTATTAATAATTTAATAATAATTTATTAATAATTTAATAATAATTTATTAATAATTTAATAATAATTTATTAATAATTTAATAATACTATATTGTGATTATCATGCTTACTAAAAGAATTATTCCTTGTTTAGATTGTGACCTACAAGTTCCAGAAGGTAGAGTAGTGAAAGGAGTTGAATTTAAACAAATTCGTTATGCTGGAAATCCAGTTGAACTTGCTAGCAAATATTACGAAGATGGAGCAGATGAGATTGTAATCTTAGATATTACAGCATCACATGAGCGAAGAGGAACTATGGTAAATGTTATCGAAAGAATAACTGAAAATGTTTTTATTCCTATCTGTGTAGGTGGAGGAATAAGAAAAGTAGAAGATTATACTCGCATGCTTAAAGCAGGAGCTGATAAATGTTCTACAAATACTGCAGCTATTCACAACCCTCAATTATTAACAGATGCTTCTAAGGTTGTAGGTTCTCAAGCAGTTGTTATTGGTATTGATGCTAAAAGGAGATATGTAGAAGAAGACAAGGATGCAGCTCAAGGTAAAAATATTTTTGATACAAACCAAGGTGAAGTATGGTTTGATTGTAGTATTTATGGTGGTAGGGAATTTACTGGTATGGATGCTATAGCTTGGGCTCAAGAATGTCAAGATAGAGGTGCAGGTGAAGTTTTACTCACTTCTATGGATGGGGATGGAACAAAAGATGGCTATGACCTTGTACTTACAAAGGCGATTAATGACAATGTGGATATTCCAGTTATTGCATCAGGTGGTGTAGGTAATCCACAACATATTTTAGAAGCTTTTGAGATAGCTGATGCAAGTGCTGCACTTGCTGCAAGTATTTTCCATTTTAATGAATATCCTATTCCAGTAGTTAAAAAATACTTAAAGGAAAATGGTGTTAGAATTAGGGAGACTTTTTAGTGTGTAGTGGTGATATGTCTAATTTACGATTTAATTCACTAATCAATCTTAAATTAACTCAAGAATCTGGCCAAACTTCACAAGCTCCATGGAAGTATAATTCTATAGAGAATATGGATAAGTTTGATGAATTGATTTACTTAAAAGTTCCTTCAATTAACAACCAAGTTAATGATGAAACTATTAGTTTAGGCAAGCTTCCAATTCTTTTAAAGCTATCCCAAGATAAGTCTAATTTAAATGAATTTTCTTATCTATATGAGTTTCCTAAAAAAGTGAATAAAAGAGAATTTTCACTAGATATTAATAATTTTTCTAAAAATGAAATTAAAATTATTGAAAAAGAAATAAGGGATGAAATAAGTAAAATTTACGATTTAAATTTTGACTTAGAAAAATTCTACAATTTCCTCTTAGATGATGAAAAATTAGCTCCTTCTCTAGATTTTTGTAATGGATTAAGGCTATTTATTGCAAAAGATCCTTTTGAATGTATAATATCTTCAATTTGTTCGGCTAATAATTCGATTGCAAGATGGACAAAATCAATTGATAAAATAAAATCTAATTGGGGAGAAAAGTTAGAATTTGAATCTGGAATATTTTACAGCTTTCCAAAACCTAATCAGTTTTTAGATTTTTATGAAACTCCTATTGAAGAGGCAGATGCAGATGGACATAGTTATGAGATTGATTGTTATACTCATAATTTAAAATCATGTGGTGTAGGTTATAGAGCTTCTTATATGAAAAAGGCAAGTAAAATGATTCTTGATAATGAGGTTAATATAAGTGATATTTTTAATATGGATTATGATGAGGCATTTGATTTAATTTTAAAAATACCTGGTGTAGGTCCAAAGGTAGCTGATTGTATTTTATTATATGGCTTTGATTATGAAGAAGCTTTTCCATCTGATGTTTGGATAAAAAGAATCATATCTCATTTATACTTTGATGGTGAAGAGATTTCAGCTGATAAAACAAGGGAATTTGGTATGGAACATTTTGGTGATTATGCAGGTTATGCTCAACTTTACTTATTCCATTATGCACGTAAGTCCGGATTAATGGATAAAATTAAGAAATAATATTTTTAGAATTTGATTTAATAGATAAAATTAATGGATAGCAACTTTATAAATATTAGGGTTTTGTTATGAAAAAAAGATTTTTAGTATTAGTATTATTGGTAATTAGTTTATTTTTATTATTGGCTACAGTTAGTGCTGAAGAAATTGTTTCAGATGATTCTAATACAGAAATTGGGGTTTTTAGTGAAAAACAATCAGTAACTACTTCTGATGAACCTAACGATAATATGGGTGACGATACTTCTAATGATCTTGATGATAATGATTCTAAGAATTTTAGTGATTCTAATAGTATTTCTGTATCACATAGTTCTACTAATATTACAACTATTAATAGCACAACTACTAATAGCACAGCTATTGATACTACAACTACTAATTCAAATATTAATACTTCAAATGTTCCTTTTAAGTTTACATCTACAAAGAATATAGTATCTACTTATGGTAAAAAAGTTAAATTTTCTCTAAAAGTTTTAAATAAAGAAGGAAAAGCTATAAGTCATACATTAGTTACTTTTAAAGTGTCTTCTAAAACTTATAAAGTTTATACTAATGTAAATGGAATTAGTTCTATTAATCTTAATTACAATGCAGGGAAATATACAATTTATTATTATGCAAGTGATATTTCTGGAAAAAATAGATACACTGTAAAGAACTATTATAAAATAACTACTTATAAATGGAACTCAGGAGCTAATGTATTAAAAAATAAAAAGATTAAATCAAATGTTTTAAAATCTACACTTGTAAAAAAGATTATTAAAGCTGCTAAGTTTGGAACTCCTATAATTAAATTTAAAGGAGGTAATGGAAAAGTAGTATTTATTACATCAGGTGTTCATGGAAATGAAATACCTTCTCAAATAGCTTCATTGAAATTAATAAAGTATTTAGAAACTCATTCAATTAAAGGGACTATTTATATAATGCCTTTTATGAATCCTAAAGGCACTGCAGCTAATGTTAGAAATTATAAAGGAATTCGCTTAAATAAATTAGCTAATAAAAAAGGAACCATTTCTTATAAAACTGTTAAATTGATTAAAAAACTTAAATCTAATGCTTATGGCGATTTTCACTCTACAAGACCTGGTGGAAAACCTGGTAAAAATGTAGTTATGGGTACTTATAGACCTACTAAAAAAAGTGCAACTCTAGCAAAGTATATTTCTAAAAAGGCTAAAGTTAAATGTATAATTTATAAAAAAGCAGGAGTAGAGTATCCTGGTGCTTTGGAAGATGTTGTAAGTATGAAGGGAATTCCTGCAGTTAGTTGTGAAGTTATTAGTCCTCATGGTAAAATTAAATCAGGATCTGTTTCAAAATCATTATTGATGATGAAAACACTTTTAAAATATAATTCTGTTATTTAATTATCCTTTTAATAATTTATTTTTAATAGGGCATAATGGTCTTATTTTACTATTTTTAATAGGTTATATGGCCTTACTTTACTATTTTTAACAGGGTATAATGGTCTTATTTTACTATTTTTAATAGGTTATATGGCCTTACTTTACTATTTTTTCTATTTTAAAATATTTTTTTAAAAAATTGATAATGGGTTTTTTTATTCATCAAACTCTTTTTCAAGTAAGATTGTTACAGGACCATTATTTAATAAACTTACTTTCATAAATGCTCCAAATACTCCAGCTTCGCATTCTACATCTTCCCTACATTTTTCAAGAAAATAATCAAATAACTTTGCTGCTTCATTTTGAGCTAATGCTTTATGGAAAGATGGTCTATTCTTTTTAGTTTTTCCATATAATGTAAATTGGGGAACAAGGAGAAGCTTTCCACCTATATCTTGAACAGAAAGATTCATTCTACCTTCCTCATCAGGGAATATTCTAAGTTTTTTAAGTTTTCCTGCTAAGTAATCAGCTTCTTTTTCTGTGTCGCTTTGACCAAAACCTACTAAAACCATTAATCCTTCTTCAATTTGACCTGTGATTTCTCCTTCAACTTCTACACTAGCATTTGTTACTCTTTGAATGACTAATTTCATATTTACCATCATCTTTTTTCTGTCTGTAATATTTAATTTAATTTTTATAAGTTAAATACTTGGTTTTATTTAATTTATTTAATTTATTTAATTTTATGTTTGGTTTTAATTTTTTAATATTTGTTTTATTTGTAACTGTTTCAAAAGAAACAATTATATATTATTACCTACTTATTAATAATTATCTAGAAATTTTTTATAATTTATTAATGGTGAAATTATGGATGGTGAAAATTTTCAAGGTTTATGGGATAATTCTCCTTTAATTGCATGGATTCATAATTTATCTAAAAATCAATTTAAATACTTAAAATCAAAAATCTCTGAATTTGATTTAGGTCATGAAGTAAGATATATTATGATGATTTATGATAATCCAAATATTTCACAAGATGATTTAGTAACTATGTCTGGTCAAAGTAAAGGTAATATTGCTAAATCTTTAAAAAAATTAGAAGATGAAGGATTTATTAAAAGAGAAATTAATCCAGAAAATAGAAGAAAATACATGTTAAAAACTACTTCTAAAGGTGATGAATTAGTTCCTAAAGTTAGACAGATATCAAGGGACTGGGAAAAAGAAGTAGGAATAACAGAAGAAGATAAACTATTAATTGAAAGAATTAAAGAAATTGCTATTAATGGAATGAATTTAGTAGAAGATTTATAATTTCATTGTTAAATAGCTTAATATTATAATCTAATCTATTAAATTAATGGTGGTTTATAATTTTAATAAAGTGATAATATGAAATTAGACTTAGAAACATCTGTAGTTCTTGTATCATTTATTACATCATTTTTTGCAGTATTTTTATCTGCAGGTATAGTTTTAGGGGTTCCAGCTATTGCAAGTGAATTTGGAATGAACAATGTTATTCAAAATTGGATACCTACTATAGCTTTACTTGTTGTAGCGGTATTTACACTTCCTGCAGGACAAATATCAGGTAAATATGGTGTTAAAAAATCATTAATAATAGGGGTTTTAATATTTTTATTTGCTTCAATTGCTGCTTGCTTATCTTTTTCAACTGAATCATTTTTAATTTTTAGAGTAATACAAGGTATAGGTATGGCATTTTTAAATGTTTCTGCAATGGCTATGGTTGTACAAGCTGTCAAACCTCAAAATAGAGGTAAGGCTTTAGGATTTACAGTTACTGGTATCTATTTAGCAGGTTCCATATCTCCGGTATTTTGTGGATTTTTAGTACATAATTTAGGTTGGAGGGCAATGTTTTACTTTGTAATTCCATTTTTGGTACTTTGTATTGCTCTCATGATTTGGAAAATTCCTGAGGAGTGGAAAACCTATGAAAAAGATAAAATTGACACATTAGGTTATGTTTTTTATGGAGTGGGGATTTTATTATTCATTTATGGATTTACAAATTTAATCAATACCATTGGCATAGTTTGTATAGTAATAGGTCTAGTTCTATTAATTATCTTTGGATATTATGAAATTAAAGTAGAAAGTCCTGGATTTAATATGAATTTATTTAAAAATATGAAGTTCACATCTTCTAATATTGCAGCTTTATGTAGTTATCTTGCAATAGCAGCAACTACTACCATTTTAAATTATCATTTCCAATATGTTAGAGGATGGGATGCTCAAATCTCTGGACTAATGTTAATAACTACTCCTATTATTATGGCATTTATGGCTCCGAATGCAGGAATATTATCTGATAAAATTCATCCTCAAAAACTAGCAGCTATTGGAATGGCTATTGCAACTCTAACACTTTTAATTTTAATTTTCTTAGATTCAAATACTCAGATTTATCTTATAATTATAGCTATGATTTTACAAGGTATTGGTATGGGACTATTTACAACACCTAATACAAATGCTATTATGAGTTCTGTTCCTCCAAAGGAGACTCCAAATGCTTCTGCAGCACAATCTGCTATGAGAACGATTGGTCAAACTATGAGTTTAGGCTTGCTCACCCTTGTATTTGCTTGGATTATGGGTAGTTTAAAACTTTCTTCTCAATATGCTGGTATGATTGTTCAAAGTTCTCAATTAGTTTGTATAATTTGTACAATCATATGTATAGTTGCAATTTTTGCTTCTTTAGTAGGTATAAAATCTACGGATGAATTCAATATAAAAAATGCAAGTTAATCATTATTTATTTTTAAATTAGAGCGATTTAAAAGTTTATGTGGAAATTATTATTTATTTTTAAATTAGTGTGATTTAAAAGTTTATGTGGAAATTATTATTTATTTTTAAATTAAATAATTTGAAAAGTTTAGGTGAGAATTATTATTTATTTTTAAATTAAAAAACTTATAATTATTATTTAGGAGGGATTGTTATGAAATTTGATTTAGAAACAATTGTAATAGCGGTATCATTTATTACATCATTTTTCGCTATATTTTTATCAAACGGAATTATTATAGGAGTTCCAGCTATTGCACAAGAGTTTGCAATGAATAATGTTATTCAAAATTGGGTTCCTACTATATTTTTCCTTGTGGTTGCTGTATTTACAGTTCCTGCAGGACAAATATCTGGTAAATTTGGTGTTAAAAAGTCTTTACTTGGAGGAATACTTCTGTATTTATTTGCTTCAATAGGTGCTGTACTTTCATTTTCAACAGAATCATTTTTAATATTCCGTATGCTTCAAGGTGCAGGTGTAGCATTTTTAAATGTTTCTGCAATGGCTATGGTTGTACAAGCTGTTAAACCTCAAAATAGAGGTAAGGCTTTAGGATTTACTGTAACTGGTGTTTATTTGGCAACATCATTATCTCCTGTAATTTGTGGATTTTTAGTACATAATTTAGGCTGGAGGTCAATGTTTTACTTTATAATTCCATTTTTAGTACTTTGTGTTGCACTTATGGCATTTAAAATACCTGGAGAATGGAAAACCTATGAAAAAGATAAAATCGATACAATAGGTTCTATTTTATATGGAATAGGTATTTTACTCTTTATTTATGGATTTACAACATTAACAAATAGTAATGGTATAATTTTAACTATTATTGGACTAATTATATTAGTTGTATTTGGAGCTTATGAACTTAGACAAAAATCACCTGTATTTAATATGAAATTATTTAAAAATAAGAAATTCACTTCCTCTAATATTGCTGCCTTATGTAGTTATATTGCAGTTATGGTAGTTACAACAATTCTAAATTACCACTTCCAATATGTAAGAGGATGGGATGCTCAAATATCTGGTATGATCTTAATTATCACTCCAATTATTATGGCAATTATGGCTCCCAATGCTGGTAAACTTTCAGATAAGATACATCCTCAAAAACTAGCAGCTTTAGGTATGGCAATTGCAACTGTAGCACTTTTAATACTTACATTCTTAAATGAGGATACTCCACTTTACTTTGTAATTTTAGCTATGATTTTACAAGGTATTGGTATGGGATTATTCTCCTCTCCAAATATGAATGCAATTATGAGTTCCGTTCCGCCAAAAGATGCACCTACAGCATCTGCTTCTCAAGCAACTATGAGAACAATTGGTCAAACTATGAGCTTAGGGCTTCTTACCCTTGTATTTGCTTGGATTATGGGAAGCTTAGAACTTGCACCTAAATATGCAAGTATGATTGTTCATTCATCTCAAATTATTTGTGGAATTTCTACAGTGGCATGTATCCTTGCTATATTTGCTTCTTTAGTAGGTGTAAAATCTAAAGACAAATTTAATACAGAAAGACCTAGCTAATTTTCTGTTTTTTAGAAAATTATTTAAATAGTTATTTATAAATCATAATTAATTATTAAAGGAGGGGGATATAATGGCAAGATGTCCAATATGTGGTTCTGAAGCTCTTGAAGAGATTAACCCAAACAATTATAAGTGTCATGAATGTGGTTATACAATTAGAAACCCAGATGATCTTGAATTAGTAGAAATAGAAAATGGTGAATTATAATCCATTTTTTAACTTTTTTCTATTTTTAATTTTTTCATTTTAATTTCCTATTTTTTATTTTTTTATCATTTAATTAAATGGATTTTTTATTTTTTTAATCTAATTTTTATAAATTTTATTTCTTAAATATTTTTAATATTATATTTTTAAAAAGAGCTTAATTTATAAAAATAGAAAATTTAATAAATGTTTTTTTAAAAAGAAAAAGAATAGCAGTTAAAAACTGCTTTAATTGTATATCTAGCCTTGAATAGTAACTTTTAACATTTTATCTTCAGCACGGATTGCATTTACAACATCCATACCTTCAATAACTTGTCCAAATACAGTGTGAACACCATCTAAGTGAGGTTGTGGGCTGTGGGTAATAAAGAATTGGCTTCCACCAGTATCTTTACCTGCATGAGCCATAGATAATGCTCCTGTTCCATGTTTATGAGGGTTTCCTTCAGTTTCACATTTAATAGTCCAACCAGGTCCACCGGTACCATTACCAACAGGACATCCACCTTGGATAACAAAGTTAGGAATTACTCTGTGGAAAGTTAAACCATCATAAAATCCACTGTTAGCTAATTTTTCAAAGTTTGCTACAGTTCCAGGAGCTTCATTAGGGAATAATTCTAATACAATATCTCCTTTTTCAGTTTCAATAATTGCTTTTTTCATTATATCACATTTTAGTTTTTTATTAAACAACATTTGTTGCATAAATAACTATTTATAATTTATTTTATCTAATATTTAAATTATTTTAATAGTCTTGATTTTATCAAATTGAATATTGGGTGGTTTTTAGTTTTGATTTTATCAAATTGAATAATGAGTAATTATGATTTTTTATTATTTATTTTTATTAATCCACTTTTACCTCAACAGATAAAATCTTTTTGTAATCTTCATAATTTTTCTTTAATAATTCTGGAATGTCTAATTCATAGGGGCATCTACTTACACATTGTCTGCATTCTGTGCAATCTTCTATCTTTTTCATCATTTCTTGAGATTCTGGGGTTAAATTAGGCTCTGATGGGAATCTTCTAATCCATAAAGACATTCTTGCACATTGGAATATTTGAATCTCTTCAGGGCATGGCATACAGTATCCACAACCTCTACAGAAATCACCTTGTAACTCTTCCCTTTCTTTTTTAATTATATTCTCTAATTCTTTATCAAGCTTAGGGTTTTCTTTCATATAAGATAAGAATTCATCAAGTTCAGAGATTCTTTGAACTCCCCAAATAGGAACTACATTATCAAAGCTATTAATATATGTATAAGCCGCTTTAGAACTTCCTATTAATCCTCCACTCATTGCTTTCATTGCAATAAAACCTATATTATTTGCTCTTGCATTTTCAACAATAGCTAATTCTTTTTGACCTGTAAGATAAGAGAAGGGGAATTGGATTGTTTCATATAATCCACTATTAATAGCTTCTTCTGCAAGTTCCACTTTGTGGGATGTAAAACCGATATGTCTTATGATTCCTTCATCATAAAGGTTAAATAATGCATCATAAGCTCCACTTCCATCTCCTTCAGTTGGACAGAATGAAGGATTGTGGATTTGATAAAGATCGATATAATCAGTTCCAAGATTATCAAGGCTGGTTTTGATGTCTTTTTCTATTGTCTTTCTATCTTCACCTTGAGTTTTAGTAGCTATTATAATACTTTCTCTCGGATATTCTTCACTAAAGCCTTTAAAAGCATAGTTTAATTTTTCTTCACTATCTGTATATGCTCTTGCAGTATCAAAAAAATTTATCCCATTATTATAAGCCTTTCTAAATATTTCAGCACTTTCATCAAAACTTACTCTTTGAATAGGTAGTGCTCCAAAACCATTTTTCTCTATTTTAAGACCGGTTTTACCAAGAATCATTTTAGCCATCTTTACACCAAATATCTAAATCATATATTAAAATTAATAATTTTTTTAATCTAATCACAAAACAGGCTCTTTCAAAAACTTTGTTGATGAACTTGATTAAGTTTTCGATTTTCATTCCAAATCAAATCTCCGGGATAAATTCTCTTTAAAACACCACGAATAGTCTTAAAAGTTCTTTTTCTTGATTTAGGCATAGTTTTTTGAAAAGCATTTTCAAGCTTATTAGTTGTTCTCTCAATTTTCTTATCTTTTAAATGATAAATAAAGCTTTTATACCTAGAAACAATAAATTTTCTTATAATTTCATAAATAACATTATGAAATTCATTTTTACGATAAATTAAACCTTGTAATTCTTTTTCAGCTTCATAATAATCATTTAAATCAAATAAATCTTTAATCATTTTT
>NZ_FOTL01000040.1 GCF_900114585.1 Methanobrevibacter olleyae
TTTATGAGATAATTATTATTTTATATTAATATAAGCTAATTTATATTTATGAGATAATTATTATTTTATATTAATATAAGCTAATTTATATTTATAAGCTAATTATTATTTTATATTAATATAAACTAATTATTTTCAAATTAATCATAACTCTTTTATTTTAAGGTTTTATCATGTATAAAGATGCAATTTTAGTTAGAGGAGCAAAAGTACACAATTTAAAAGATATAGATATAGATATTCCACTTGGAAAGATAGTGGCAATATCTGGTGTATCTGGTAGTGGAAAATCATCACTAGCACTTGGTGTATTATATGCAGAAGGTTCAAGAAGGTATTTAGAAGCTCTTTCTACATATACTCGTAGAAGAATTAGTCAAAGTGAAAAATCAAATGTCGAATCTATTCAATATGTTCCTGCAGCTCTTGCACTACATCAAAGACCTAATGTTCCCAATATTAGAAGTACTTTTGGCACATCTACAGAACTTTTAAACTCTTTAAGACTTTTATATTCACGTTGTGGAAATTATATTTGTCCAAATGGCCATGTACTTAAACCATCATTAAACATTGCTCGTGAGATAGAACTTGAATGTGAAGTATGTGGTGAGAGATTCTTTGGACTTGGTGCTGAAGAATATGCATTTAATTCTGATGGGGCATGTCCTAATTGCAGTGGAACTGGCATAGAAAGGGTAATAGATGATTTAACTCTTGTTCCAGATGAAGAAAAAACATTAGAAGAGGGAGCAGTTGAATCCTGGAATATGTTTGGAATCAGTTGGATGTATAATCTAGCTTATGAACTTGGTGTAAGGGTTGATGTGCCATTTAAAGAACTTAGTGATAAGGAAAAGGATATTGTTTACAATGGCCCTTCAGTAAAAAAATATATCAATATCCCATCTAAAAATGGAAAACTCTTTGAATTAAATGCCGAATATAGAAATGCTCATAAAGCAGTTGAAGAAGCTTTAAAAAATGCTAAAACTGAAAAAGGACTTCTAAGAATAAACAAATACCTTAAAGTTAAAGAATGTGGAGAATGTCATGGTACAAGACTTAATAAAAGAGCTAATTCAACTTTACTTGGCGGAATAAACATTAGCCAAGCTTCTAAAATGACTTTAGAAGATTTGGTTAAATGGATTCCTAAAGTTATAAATGATTTGCCAAATGAAATGCAAGAGATGGCTAATAATATTGCTGAAGAGTTTATGGACAATGCTAATATTTTGCTTGATTTGGGATTAAGCTATATCTCTCTTTATAGGCCAAGTAACACCTTATCTACTGGTGAACTTCAAAGGGTACAACTTGCAAGAACTTTAAGAAATCCTACAACAGGTGTTCTTTATGTATTAGATGAACCATCCATCGGCCTTCATCCTTCTAATGTAGATGGTTTAATAGCTGTTATGAAAAGGCTAATAGAGGATGGAAATAGCATAATCTTAGTGGATCATGATGTTAGAATACTTAAAGTTGCAGATTATATGGTGGAATTAGGGCCATATGCCGGGTATAATGGTGGAAATATTATTGCAAAAGGCAAAATTAATGAAATAATTTCAAACAAAGACTCATTAATTGCTAAATTTTTAACAAATGAAGAAGAGATAATCATAAGAAATAAATCTAAAAAGGAAGATCTATTTGAATATGGCTCTATTGAACTATCAACAAATGAAATTCATAATGTAAAGCCATTAGATGTTAAAATTCCTAAAGGGAAATTAACTGTAGTTAGTGGAGTTTCAGGTAGTGGAAAAACCACTTTGCTTTTAGAATCCTTATATCCTGCAGTTAAATCTTTGATTAATGGAGAAAGTCTTCCAAAAACTATTAAAAATATAAATGTTGAAGATATTGGGAAAATAGACTTAATTGACAGCGTTCCTATAGGAAAGAATGTTAGAAGTACAGTTGCCACTTATAGTGGAGTTTTAGATGATTTAAGAAAAATCTTCGCTAAATTGGACATATCCAAAGAAAAAGCCCTAAAAGCAGCTGATTTTTCATATAATACTGGAAGCTTAAGATGTCCCACCTGTAATGGAACTGGAAATATTTCAATGGATGTTCAATTTTTAGCAGATATAGAGATTGTTTGCCCAGATTGTAATGGATTAAGATATTGTGATGATGCAGGTGAAATAAGACTTAATAATTTATCTATTTCAGATATTATGGCTTTGACAATTGATGAAGCTATTGATGAATTTGTAAATATGGAAGAAAATGGAGATAAGTCTAGTTTAGATAAGATAATAAATAAATTAGGAAAACTATCTAACTTAGGATTAGGTTACCTAACAATTGGTGAAGCTACTCCAAGTTTATCTGGTGGAGAAGCACAGAGATTAAAATTAGCTTCTGAAATTGGAAAATCACAAAAGAATTCTATTTTTATATTTGATGAACCTTCTATTGGCCTTCATCCATTAGATGTTAAAGTTTTATTAAGTGTCTTTCAGACTTTAATTGATGATGGAGCAACAGTTATTGTAATTGAGCATGACTTAGACATTATTTCAAATGCAGATTATATCATTGATATTGGAATTGATGAAAATCATTTTGGTGGAGAAATACTTGCATTTGGAACTTTAGAGGATATTATTGAATCTAAAGACAGTTTAACTGCTAAATATTTAAAAGAGCTAAATAATTGAAAATTAATGGCGATAAGTTATTGAAAATTAACAGGGATAAGTGATTGAAAATTAACAGGGATAAGTGATTGAAAAGAATTATAATTAAACACATTTTAATTTTTTTTAAATTTATTCAGTATTTTTTAGAAATCTATTTTTATTATAAATAACAAAAATAACATCTACCACAGCTTTTTAAACTAAAAAATATTAGGAGGCTAAAAATGGTAAAAGTATGTGTTATAGGCTCTACTGGTGTAATTGGTAAAAATGTTACATTTAAATTAGCTAAAGCAGATACAGTAAGTGAAGTTGTATTATTTTCAAGACCTGAAAGTTTAGATAAAGCAAAAGGTCAAAGTTATGATATGTATGATGCTTTAGCTGCTGAAGATATTGATTGCTTATTAACTCCCTCTTGCAATTATGAAGATTTAGAAGGGTCTGATATTGTATTAATTACTGCAGGTGCTCCAAGACAAAAAGGTATGAATAGGCGTGATTTAGCTTTTATTAATGCTAAAATTGTTTCTCAGTATGCCAAGCAAATAGCTAAATATGCACCAGATGCTGTTATTTTAGTTACTACTAATCCAGTTGATGTTATGACTACAATAGCTTATGATGCTTCTGGCTTTAGTAGAAGAAAGGTCATTGGTGTTGGAAATCACTTAGATTCTTTAAGATTGAAAAATTACTTTGCTAAGTGTTTAAATATCAATAGTAGTGAAATTCATACTCGTGTAATTGGTGAACATGGAGATAATATGGTTCCCCTTTTAAGTTCTACAACTATTGGAGGTATTCCTTTAAAATACTTTATTAAAGAAGTAGAATTGGATATAAAAGATATTATAAAAACTCTTAAGAATGCTGGAAATACAATTATTTCTAAAAAGGGTGCTACTGAGTATGGACCTGCTTATGCTATTTCTAACTTAATTAAAACAATTATTACCAACACTCATAAAATATTAACAGTTAGCCTTTATTTAGATGGTGAAATCGCTAATGTCAAAGGTGTTAGCTTAGGCGTTCCAGCTGTTTTATATAAAAATGGTATTGCAATGATTGTTCCTATTCATATGAATGATTATGAAACTAAAAAGTTCCTAAAAGCAGCTGAAGACATTCAAGAACTTACAGAAGAGGTAAGAAAAAGCCTAAAAGAAGATAATTAATTTTATCTTTTTTTATTTATTTATTTTAAAACTATCGTTGCTTTAAATTATTTTAAATTATTTTTAATTATTATTAAATAATTTTAAAGTATTTAAACTATTTTTAACTATTTTAAACTATTTTTAACTATTTTTAACTATTTTTAACTATTTTTAACTATTTTTATCATTCTTATTAATTTTAATTTTTAAAAAAAGTTGCATGATTTTTATAGATTTTAAAAAAAAGAAAAAAATGAAATTTATAATTTAATTATAAATTATAAACTTCTTCTGCAGGTACTAAATGTACTTTATAAGCAGATAAAATAGCCATTAAATTATCTAAATCATTTGCTTGTAATAATAAAATAGCTTTTTCAGTTTTCTCATGGGTAAAAGCATAAAGATATTCAAGGTCAATTCCTTCATCTTTAATTATTTTTAAAATTGAAGAAAGTCCTCCTGGGGTATCATCAAGTTCTGCTCCAATAATTGGGGTGTTTTTAACTATATAATTGTTTTCTTCAAGAATTTCTTTAGCTTTTATCGGATCTTGAACAACTAATCTTAAAATACCAAATTCAGTAGTATCTGCTAAAAATAATGCTCTAATATTTATATTGTGTTGAGCAAGCAAATCTAATGTATTATAAAGATTTCCTCGTTTATTTTCTAAAAATATAGATAGTTGTGTTATTTTATACATATTTTAACTCCATATAATCTGATTTAATTTTATAGATATTTTAACTCCATATAATCTGATTTAATTTTATAGATATTTTAACTCCATATAATCTAATTTAATTTTATAGATATTTTAGCTCCATTTAATCTAATTTATTAATAATCATTATTTAATTTAAATTACGTTTATCAATAACTCTTTGTATTTTACCTTTTGTATTTCTTGGAATGCTCTTAGGTGCAACTAAACTAACTTTCACTGTGATTCCAATCTCATTTTGAATATATCCTGCGATTTTTTCTTTTACACCCATCATTTCTTTAATATCATCTGAAAAGAGAGATTCAGAAGCTTCTACTTTAATTTCAATCTCATCCATTATATCTGGACGAGTTACAATGATTTGATAGTGAGGTTCAATATCACTGACCTTAAGAAGTGCTTTTTCAATTTGTGATGGGAAAACAGCTACTCCTTTAACTTTAATCATATCATCAGATCTACCAGTGATTCTTTCCATTCTTACAAATGTTCTTCCACAGTCACAAGTATCGTAGTGGAGTTTAGTAAGGTCCTTTGTTCTAAATCTAATTACTGGCATTCCCTCTCTTTCAAGGTTAGTTAATACCAATTCTCCTTTATGGTCTTCAGGTAGTGTAATTCCAGTTTCGGGGTCAATGACTTCGGGATAGAAGAAATCTTCAGCAATATGCAATCCGTTTTGAGCAGAACATTCTATACCAACACCAGGACCCATTAATTCAGTAAGTCCATAAATATTATAAGCTTTGGTGTTAAAGGTTTTTTCAATTCTATCTCTCATTTCACCAGTCCACATTTCAGCTCCAAATCCAATAGCTTTAAGCCTTAATTTATCAAAGTCGACTCCTTCTTCTTTAGCTACTTCTCCAAGGTAAATACCATAGGATGGAGTGAAAATAAGACAGGTGGTACCGAAGTCTTTCATAATTTCAACCTGTCTTCTTGTTTGTCCAGTTGAAATAGGAACAATTGTAGCTCCTAATTTATGGGCTCCATAGTGTACACCAAAACCTCCAGTAAATAAACCATAACCATGGGTATTTTGAATAATATCATCTGCATCAAGGCCCATCATAGTTAAGCCTCTTGCAATGATTTCTCCCCAACTATCTATATCCTTTTGAGTATATCCGCTTACTACAGGTTTACCTGTAGTTCCAGAAGAGGAATGTACTTCTATGATTTCTTTTTTATCAACTGCAAACATTCCAAAGGGATAACATGCTCTCAAATCATCTTTAGTAAGGAATGGTAATTTTTCAATATCTTTTAAAGTTTCTATATCTTCAGGGAAGATATTTGCATTTGTATATTTTTCAGTGTAAAAAGGTATTTTATCAAATGCCCTTTTTACTGTTTTTTGCAACTTCTTTAATTGAAATTCAAAAATGTCTTCTCTTGACATACATTCTATTTCTTCATTCCACATATTTTGACCTTTTTTTATTTATTTAGTAATTTCAGTGTAATTGTATTTGTATATATTTAATAATTTCAGTTAATTCTATTTCTATAATTATTATTTGATTATTTATTAATTTTTATATATACTAATTTGCATATTCGATTTTATTTTAGATTTATTTTTTTAAATTAAGTTTAAATTTTTGATTTTGTTTTTTGATTTATTTTTTTTAAATTAAGTTTAAATTTATTTTTTTAAATTAAGTTTAAATTTTTCATAAATTCAATACTTTTTTCAATAGAATCTATGGAATTTAACTCTAACATGTAGATGCCATCGTATTTATTCTTAGCAAAAATATCAAAGAATCTATTTAAATCAAAAGTTCCTTCACCTAAAGCAAGGTGTGTGTCATCTCTGCCATTATTATCATGCACATGTATGTGTTTAACAGAGTCAAAGTAAATTTCATCTGGAGTGAATCCTGCAGTATGTGCATGACCTATATCAAGTGTCATTGGAAGCTTAAGCTTTTCTAAAGTTTTCTCTAAAAGATTAAGGTCAACATACATAAAGTCTATTATGTTTGGCAGATTCTCTATACATGCATTCACGCCATTGTCTTTAGCATAATCACCAATATCTTTTAGCTTATCTTCAGCTATTTTATATATAAGCTCCTCTTTTCCCCTTCCATTAAATCCGATTATTCCTGGATGAACAACAATGATATCACTATCGATTATATTTGCTAGATCAACAGATCTCTTTATTTCACTAACAGAGGTATTTGAAACAGCCGAATTTAAAGAAGCTATATTTATATCTATAAATGGAGCATGAATTGTATATTTCAAGTCATATGAATTTATTGTATCAATTAATTTTTCATCTTCATCAATTTCTCTATAAGGATATTGCTGTATTATTTCAACGTAGTCAATATATTTATTGGAATCAAAGTATTCTAGAGATCTTTCTATGGCTATATCTTTTGTTGCTAAGACTGAAGCTCCAATTTTCATATTCTTACCTCAAGTAGTTTAAGTTAGTAATTTTAAATAAAGTGTCATTGGGATATTGCTTGTTAAATTTAAGTCCTTTTAGGAATTTAAATGATTTTTAATCTATAACTCTTGCTATAAGTCTAAGGCTTTTATTTAATCCATCTATAATTTCATCAGTTAAATCAAGGTTTTTATTAAGCTTTACATAACCTCTTTTACCTACAGTTGCTGTAAATAAATATTTGTCTTCAAGAAGAATGTCAAAGGAATTGCCAGCATATGCCTTACCAATTGGTAATACAAGATGGTCTTTTCTAACTTCAGGATACAATTCAAAAACTTCATAATAGATTCCATTAGCATTATCCTCATCTAAGATTTCACCAGTATTATCCTCATCAATATATTCTTCACCTTCTTCTAGGTCAAAATAATTATCTTTACTGTAATTTCTTGACTTTTTACTGAGTTTATAATCTTTTAAGGCATCGTTATGTTCTTTTAATTGGGATTTTTTAGCTTTCTTATCCTTTTTCCTCTTTTTTAAAGACCTTTTTGCCAATCTAGATTCAAAGCTATCTGCTGCTTTTTCAAGAGGCTTGACATTTATGCTTATTCCAATATCATTTTCAAGTTCTGCAATTCTTTTTCCGCCTTTTCCAATGATCTTTGGAATATGCTTTTCACTCATATAAATGTTTACTCTTTTATCATTTTCTAAACTTATTTCAATAGCTGCCTTAGGGGCTATCCTTTTCATGGTTCTTAAGATTTCTCTTTCAGCTATCAATTGGACAGGGCTTTTGTCTTTTTTTGTTTTTTCTCTTTTAGAGTTCTCAACCATTCCAATGTCCATTACAATAGTTTGTTCACCATAGGTGTAAATTTCATTTACAAGGGTTCCAGTTTCAAAGTCCCTTACTTCAATTACTGGTCTGGCTAAATCACGTTCTTCCATTCCTGTTGGAACTTTTACAGTAAGCTTATTTTCATAAATGGTGGATATTTCACCATTTTCAATATAAATAGTTGTATCTACAATTGATGGAATGGTACCTAAATCCACCCTATTTGCTATTCTTTGAATTGCATCGATTGGTCTTGTTGCATGTACAACACCAATCATTCCAACACCTGCAAGCCTCATATCTGCAAATATTTTAAAGTCATGATTTTTTCTAAGTTCATCATAAATAGTAAAATCAGGCCTTACAAGTAAAAGAATATCTGCTGTATTTTCCATATCCCCTTCAAGAGGTGCATATTGTGTGATTGTATCAGATACCTGTAAATCTCTAGGAGATTCCATGGTCTTAACAACTTTATTTAAGTTTTCATCATAAAATTTAGCTATTGCTTGTGCAAATGTACTTTTACCAGCTCCTGGTGAACCTGATATGAGAATACCTCTTGCACTATTTGTCAATCTTTCAATTAATTTAGCGGATAGGTGGTATTCATCAAGTGATACTTCAGCAACTGGCCTAACAGCAGTTATTTCCAAGCTTTCAGAGAATGGAGGTCTTGCAATAGATATTCTAAGGTCTCTTGATTGAACTACAATTGCTCCTTCCCTATCAACTTCAAGATAAGTTTTTGAATCGTATCTTTCTTTTTCTAAGATTTCTTCAGCTATATTTTCTAGTTGTTTATATGTGAACTTTTCATTAGCTAATTTAACAAGCTTAATATCTCCAGGTTTACCTTTTTTAGCCATTGGCACTACATTTTCTTTTAAATGAACAGACATTGTTTCATTATCAAAGAATTTAGCTATCTTTAAATCAAGGTTTCCTTTATACTCTTGTGCATAATAAATAACTGGAATACCTTGTGCCTCTGCAGTTTTTGCCTGTATTTTATCGCTGGTTATTAAAACAGCAAGTTCATCTTTTGCAACATCTCGGATTAATCCATCTATTTCTCCAAGTTTAGCATTGTCCTTTTCAAACTTAGTTGGTCTTCTACCAGTGACTCTAATAGCTAGCCCACCGACTTCAGATAGCTCTTGCAATTTTTTTAAGTTTTCAAGACCTCTAAGTCCTGTTGGTCTTTGATTGTTAGCTTGATGTTCAAGTTCAGATATAACAGCTTCCGGAATAATGACTTCTGGATAGTTTAGTCCCTTTTCTTTAATTATCTTTTCTATGTTTCCTTCTATAATTGCACTTGTATCTGGTACGATTCTCTTAATTTCATCATTGTATTCATCATCGTTATAATCACTGTTATAATTATATTCTTCGAAATCCATTCTTTCACCTCATTTGAGGTTAGTATTTTTTTAATTTTTTTAATATATTTAAGTAAATTTTAAATTTTTTAATATACTTAAATAAGTTTTAATTTTTTTAATATATTTAAATAAATTTTAAATTTTTTAATATACGTAAATAAGTTTTAATTTTTTTAATATATTTAAATAAGTTTTAATTTTTTTAATATATTTAAATAAGTTTTAATTTTTTTAATATATTTAAATAAGTTTTAATTTTTTTAATATATTTAAATAAAATATAAATCTTAATTTTTTAAAGTTTAAATAAAATATAAAATTTTAATTTTTTAAAGTTTAAGATTTTTAATAAATTGAAATACTTATCCATACATTTCTTTTGGGTCAAATAATCTTTCAGAGATTATTTTAATATCTTTATCTCTAAGGTTATCAATGTCAATATTTTCTTTATTAATGTCTAATTGCCTAAAGAAGCAAGATCTGTATCCTTCGTGACAAGCTGCACCAATTTGTTCAACTTTCATAATTAAAGCATCTGCATCACAGTCGATATAGATTTCTTTAACGGTTTGAAGGTTTCCAGAACTTTCTCCCTTTAACCATTGTTTTTGACGTGATGTACTGTAATAATGAGCTTTTTTAGTTTTTAAAGTCTGTTCTACAGCTTCTTTATTCATAAAAGCTACCATAAGAATTTCATTAGTTTCATAATCCTGTGCAATTCCTATGACTAGTTTCTCTCCACCAACATCAAGTCTGAAGTTTAATTCCATTTTTTCACCTTTTAAAAATTTGAAATTAATTTGATTTAATATATTTTGCTACATCATCAATAGCTACTAACTCTTGTTTTCCTGATTCCATATCTTTAATAGTGACTTTCCCTTCTTCAAGGTCACGTTCTCCTACAAGAACGGTGTATTTCACTCCAATTTTATTAGCATAAGCTAATAGTTTTTTGAATTTCTTTCTAGATAGGTCTACTTCAGTTGGAATATCTGCTTTTCTAAGTGTTTGAGCTATTTTAAATGCATCATGTCTGGTTGAATCTGATATAGCTGCAACATATGTACTTACAATAGGCTCTAATTCTTCTTTGCCATTTAACTCTTCAATCGCATTCATCAATCTATCAAATCCTAATGCAAATCCAGTGGATACAACATCCTCTCCACCAAACAATTTAACTAGATTATATGTTCCTCCACCACAAACCTGTTTTTGAGCTCCAAGACCTTGTACGTATACTTCAAATACAATTCCAGTATAGTAATCAAGACCTCTAGCTACTCCAAGATTTAATTTGTAGTTAAATAACTGAAAGCTTTCAAGTGTTTTTATAAGTTCTTCAAACTCTGCTAGGGATTCTTCTGTTTCCTCATAAGGTTCAACTAGTTTTCTTATATCTTCGATTATTGAAGCATCTCCAACCATATCCATCAATTTAAACAAAACTTCGTTGAGTTCTCCCTTATCTTTAATTATCGGATCTTTTCCAATTAAAGATTCTTTAAGAAGGTCTTTATCTCCCTTATCGATAACCACCATAATCTCTCTTTGGGTTTTAGCATCGATATCAAAGTGAGCAAACAATCCCCTGATAAGGCCTAAGTGGTTTATATTAATTTCAGCTGTTCTAATTCCAAGAGCTTCAAGAGAGTTATTGCACATAGCTATTACTTCTGCATCGCCTTCTGGGGTTTTTGCACCTATTAATTCACAACCAAATTGCCAAAATTGTCTAAATCTCCCTTTTTGCGGTCTTTCATATCTAAAACAACTTCCATAGTAGTAGAGCTTAATGGGCTTTGAAGTTTTTTGCAGTTCATTTAAGTATAATCTTGCAATAGGAGCAGTTATTTCAGGTCTAAGTGCAAGGTCTCTGTCTCCTTTGTCTTTAAAGTTGTATAGTTGATCTACAATTTCTTCTCCAGATTTTGTAGTAAATAACTTTAAATCTTCAAATAGGGGTGTTTGTACTTCACCAAAGCCATAATTTTCAAATACATTTCTCAATATATCTTCAGCTGCTTTCCTTTGCCTCATTTCTTCAAAAAGGAAATCTCTTGTTCCTCTGGGTCTTTCAAATTCCATTCTAGACTCTCCAATCTTTTTAAATAATTCTAATCATGTTAATTTATTGCTAATCTCAATATATTTTTTAAAATTTTTCAATATTTCTTAAAATTTTTCAAAATCATAAATATATTTTTAAAGTTAATCGTTTAACAATATAATATTTAATATTTATTTTATATAATAGTTATTAGTATATAGTAAAGATTATAGAATAATTGCAATTATCAGAAAAATTAATTTAAGTAAATAATTAAATATAATATTAATTAAAATAAATATAAATTGAAAACAGTTTAGAGATAGTTTAATTGTGATATTTAGAATTAATTATAATTTTATAACTGTATTTTTATTGTGATAATATGGATAATGAATCTATGTATGAAGATTTTAAAAATGTTCTTTGCAAAGAGGAGACAGCATCTAAAAAATCTCTTTTAAAAGTATTAAAAGAACATGCTGGAACAATTTCAGTCTTTGATTTAATGAGTGTTTCAGCAGAAATGACTGAAGATACAAAATATGTCCAAGAGGAGTATAGGGAAAAGACTAATGAAGTTTATGTAAAGTACTTCTTAGGCCGTATTAAGGATATACGTGATGATGAAAATAATTATGAAGGGCATATTGATAAAAAAGAGTTTATAGATTCAATTGCAACATTAAAATCTTATCAAAAAGAAGAGTCAATTTCATCAAAGACTAAATTTCCTTTAATTTATGCTATTGTTTCTTTATATACAACCTATATTCTTGAAGAACCTATCCATCCAGTTGGAACCCCATTCCCTGGTTCTTTAAAAGTTGAGGAGAAAGACGGCGTATTTTATTGTCCTGTTAAAGAGGCAAATCTTGAATCTCCAAATGCAGTTTGTAGAATGTGTCTAGCAGAGCAACTAGATTTTTAATTATTTATTTAATTCTTTAATGGATATTTATTTAATTATTTATTGCATATTTATTTAATTTCTATTTCAATTTATTTAATTTTAATAATAGTGATATTATGGTTGATGGGAAAACAGAAATATTAGGTGTTATGGGAGATCCTATTAAACATACTTTCTCTCCAGCTATGCAAAATGCCGGATTGGAATCCTTAAATTTAAATTATATTTATCTTCCTTTTCATGTTAAACCTAATGGATTGTCTCAAGCTATTGAAGGAGCAAAAGCACTTGGAATAAAAGGTCTAAATATTACAATTCCTCATAAAACTGATGTTATAGGCCTACTTGATGAAATAGATTCACTAGCTTCTATGATTGGTGCAGTAAATACTATTCAATTTATTTATGAAGATGGGGATGGTGGGAATGTTTTAACTAAAGGATATAATACAGATGGCTATGGATGTCTTAGAGCCATTGAAGAGGAAACATCAGTTAAAAATAAAAAAGTAACTATTGCAGGTGCTGGAGGAGCATCGAAAGCTATTGCATTTCAAATAGCTAATTCTGAAATTAATGAATTATCTATATTAAACCGTAATTTTAATAAAGCAGAGTCCCTTGTAGATGATTTAAAAACTAACTTAGCGAAGTTAGATATTGATATTAATGTTGATGCTTATGAAATTGACTGTTTAAAAAGGGAATTGTCTGACAGTGATGTATTTATTGATACAACACCTATTGGAATGTATCCTAATGTAGATGATAAAGCTATTGCAAGTGCAAATCTCCTTCATGAAGATTTAGTAGTTAATGACATTGTATATACACCAATGGAAACATCTTTAATAAAAGAAGCTAGAAAGGCAAATGCTATTGTTGTTCCAGGATATAAGATGTTATTATATCAGGGGATTTCCAGCTTTGAAATATGGCTATCTCATGAGGCACCTATAGAAGAGATGGAAAAAGCACTGTTAGGTGCTTTAGGTATTTGAATAATTAATTTATTTATCAAATATTAATCAATTATCTCAATTACCAATCAATTATCTCTATTATTAATTTATATTTAATTTAATTTATTATACTTTAATTTAGCTTACTTTAATTATTATATTTTTTTTATTAAGTGATTTTATGGATTTAGACTTTTTATCAAACTTTGTATTTGAAAATGAAAAAAACACTGAGGTAGAAACTAAAAAAGGCCTTTTAAAGTTTTTAAAACAAATTGGTGTAGATACTCGTTTTATTAGTTTTTATCAAAAAAATACTATCTTAGATGATTCAGCTATTGATGATGATGTGAAATTGTATATTGAAAATTTAAGGTTTTCTAAGTTTTCTAAAAAAAGAACTAATCTTTTTCATAAGTATTATCCAAATATAGAGGTTCTAAGATCTTCACTGTTTCAAAAGATATGCTCAAGAGCTTCTAAAACTTTAGCAAATTCTCTAAATCCTCAAAGCACTGTTCTTATTCCTAAAATAGATAATAAAGATAATGATAAATATGATAATAAATATAATGAACTTTTATACATTGTTTTAGAGCCTTATTCCAGAAAATATGCTATTAATTTCATTGAATTTAATGAAAACATATCTGTTGATGACTTTGATTCTGTTATTTCTCCTTTAAATCTAAATCAGGAGGTAAGTCAT
Source organism: Methanobrevibacter olleyae (assembly GCF_900114585.1). Lineage (NCBI taxonomy): Archaea > Methanobacteriati > Methanobacteriota > Methanobacteria > Methanobacteriales > Methanobacteriaceae > Methanobrevibacter > Methanobrevibacter olleyae. The sequence goes on from NZ_FOTL01000040.1 coordinate 13,845, forward strand.
ATTTTAAATGATATTTTTAATGGCAATGGGATAGAGTGGGATAAAAAATTCAATCTATCTAAGTTTTATAATTTTGATAATTTAGATATTAATGGTAAGGATATTGTTTTTCCATTTATAAATGTTCCTGAAGAATGGATTAATGATTTTTTAGGTGTAAAAACAGAATATGAAGTTGACTATAATAATATTATTGTTGCAGAATCATTTATGGGATTTTTAGCTGAAATAAATCCTCAATTTAAAGAAAATATTTTGCTTGCATCTTCATTTTTAGAAACCCATCAAAAAGATTAAATATTCTAAAAAATAAAGAAAAGCAAAGATAAATTAAATATTCTAAAAAATTAAAAAAAATAAAGAAAAGCAAAGATAAATTAAATATTCTAAAAAATTAAAAAAAATAAAGAAAAACAAAGGTAATTGATTAGCTAATAATTGCCAATTTCCTCTTTATTTTTCTTTTTCTCAGCTTTAGTCATTTTTCGATAAGTGATTTTTGCTTTATAGGGTTTGTAACCTTTAATTTTCTTTTTATAAATCATATACATTTTTGACGTTTTATAATAAAGGGTTCTTGTAATTACTTTACCTTTTTTATTTTTAAAATAAATTTTAGCCTTTATTAATCTGTATGTATGTGGCAGATAGTCTCCCCTATTTTTGCTGCGAAAGTTTATATATACATAGGTTCCTTTTAAGTATTGGTTTTCATGTTTTTGGTAGAAAGTTCCAATATAATCTCCATGTCCAACATGTTTTTCTTTACCCATTTTTACTGTAACTGTTTTAGCAGAAATTGCACCCATTGAAAAACCAATAACTGCAATAGATAAAACTATTAAAGCAATAATTTTCCTTTTGTCCATTTTTCCACCTCCATTACAAGGTAATAATTAATATATAATTAATAATAAATATGCATTTCTATAATTTTAAATTATGATTCAAATAATATTGTTGTTTAGTATAAAATTGTTTAATATATTATTAAATTAATTATATAGTAATTAAGATTCTTTATTTTTTTTAAATTCAGTATTGTTGTTGATCTTTTTAATTAAATAGTGACTTTGTTGAAATCTCATTTTATAATTAATTGTTATTGGCTTATGGATGTAGGCATTAATTGTGATATTGGTGTTTTTCTGGCTTTTTTGCCTATTTATTTCTAAATAACTGTATAATATGTCAGTAGATCTGGAAATCATTCTAAGTAATGGTATTAGTATATTTTTTTGTATAAGGTTTTACCTGAAAAATAAAGCTTATTTGAATTATGAAAGCTATGTTTTTAGTATTTTTTGCAAAAATCAGGAACTTTAGATTAACTTTAAATGAATTTAAGCTAATTTAAAAATATTTTATAAAGATAAGTAATGGTTTTAAAGTGAAAAAAGAGAGGATTCAAATAAAGCCATTTATTATTATTTAAAAAAAATAGGTGTTTAATTTTAAAACTTTTAAAAAAAAGTAAAATAGATAAGGGTTTTACCCTCTTATCTTTTTTTATGTAATTTTTATTGTGTTTTTTATTTTTGATTTACCGTATTGTGTGTAAATCTTATAATTGCCTTTCTTTAGGTATCTGATTTTTAGTATTGCCCTTCCTCTTTTATTGGTTTTGACCTTGTAAGTTTTTCCTTTTAATCTAAATCTTATTATCTTTTTAGCTCGTGGTTTTCCTTTAGTGTTTACCAGCTTAGCAGAAAATTTGATTGTTTTTGCTTTTTTCACTACAATATTCTTAGCAGTTAAAACAGGTTTAACAGTGATTTTATTCTTTTTAATGAATTTACCGTATTTTGTTGTTATTGTATACTTTTTAGTTCTTGGCTTTAGTGTTATTTTTAAGCTTGCATAACCATTCTTATCTGTTTTTCTACTGTAGGTTTTTCCAGCTATTGTGAATTTCACTGTTTTTCCAGCACCAACATGCTTACCATTGGCATTTATTATTTGCACTTTAAATCTTCCACCAAAATAGATCTTACGGTTTTTATTCTTTGTTATAGGTGAATCTAAAATTTTTAAAGTGCTTACAATATTATCTGGGCCATACTCACTATTACCATTAAAAATAGCAACAATTTTATAGTTTCCAGCTTT
>NZ_FOTL01000041.1 GCF_900114585.1 Methanobrevibacter olleyae
GTCGCAATCCTTATTTTATTGGAATAAATCCTGCAATAGTTCCCAAAATTTAGTCAAATATGCTGAATTATTAAGAAAAATTACTGTTTATCGCAACTAGTGTGCAAGTGTGTAAATCAAATACACATATATAATCTATTGCACAAATTAAATAAAAAGTTTTCTATACAAACATACAAATAATTAACTCTAAAATTAAAACATTAAAGTTAATATTGATTTATATTAAAAATAAAAATTAATAATATATCAATTAATGGAAAATAAAGAAAAACAATAGAGTTTGAAAAATTAAAAAAATAATTAAAAGATGATACAAAATTTAAAAAAATTGCCTATTGCACAAAATGATAAAAGTTTAATTTTAGCTAAAAATCATTAAATCATAAAATAATAAATAAATTATTCTAATTTAATTAAAAATAAACTAATAATTCAGAATAATTTAATAACTGATAAAATATTGCTTATTAAATTAAATAAAATAATTTAAAAAAGATTCATTCTTCTTTATTTTCATAAACTTTAACTACAGTACCATGACCTTGACTAACTCCTTTTCCAAAGCCAAAAAAGTCAGGTATCTTAAAGTTAACTTTAAATTCTCCAGTAAAACCTAACATGTTAACTGTTTTATAATCAGTTGGAGAGTATTCTAAGTTGGATTTAGCATGGATTCTTCTATTAACAATAATACCTAAACCCTTACTCATAGAAAGAATATTACCTACAAGAATCTTATTTAACATGACCTTTCTCTCTTTCCAACCCTTATTTTCTTGATATTTTTTAAAGTTAGTTGAATTTAATGCTAACCAAGGAGTGATAAACTTATAATGAATCTCTTCATTAGTAGTGTTTACATCATACTCTTTATCATAGATGAGATGATCTTCTACTTTATAATAGCTATCTCCAAGCATAAGTTCATTTATTTTTGGATAAATATCTTTTAAAATTTCCGCTCCTTCTTCAATACCTAATATAGATGCTTGACCATCAATAATTTGGTATTGGACTAAGGGATATGAATAGAGGAACTTTCCTTCACCATAATGATTATGTAAAATAGGGTATTTTTCAAATTCACGTCCAAGATATCCTCTAAGTTTAGAAGATTCTTGTTTAACTTTCTTATTTGTTTTCAATATTAATAATGTAGTATCAATTTTCATAATATCATATATAATTATTTAAAAATCAAATTTTGGAAACTCTGCAATTTTCATTTGTTCTTCTAAGTCTGGGAAATAAGCTTTAGCTGAAGTTAAAATTTTTCTAAATAAAAGCTCTGCTTTTTCTTTTTTAATAGGATTTAAACCATGAGCTAAAATAGAATCATTCCGAACTTTTAATTCCATATTCAATTTTTCAAAATTAGAATCCTTAACAAAACCAAATAACTCTAAAAGTTGAAAACTTTTATCATTCGGAAGCTTGATTAATCCTTTTTTTAAATCATGACTATTAGCATTATGATTAATGAAACTGTTTATATCATCAAAATTTGCTTTATTTCTAGCTTTATTTCTGGTTTTTTCAATATCAATGATAAAAACCTTTTGAGTTTGTAACCTACTTTCCTCAATTAAACCGTAATCACATAATTTAATTTGGGCAATTAGCTCATTAATACGATACAATCTAGCAACAGCATCATCATATTTAGCTTCTTCAATACGCCTATAAGCATTGTTCAATAAATCAGACAAATAATATTGAATTCTATTTTTTAATAATGCTTTATCTGAATCATTCTCTATATAAATATCTGAACCTCTAAGTTTAAAACTTAAGAATTTAAGATTATAATTTAATTGTTCATAAAACTCTGTATCAGATAATAATTTTAATAAATACTCATCATTTTCAATTTTTTCAATGATGGATTTTAAATATTTAAATAAATCCACTTTTTTAGATTTTTTATCATTAAACTTATCCCATTTCTGATAAAAATCAACTATTTCCTCATATAAACTTGCTAAATTATAATCACCAACATTAGTTTCTAATCTATTCTTTGCACATTTAAAGTTTAGTGATGCTGCTTCAAACTGATATGTGTTAAAGAAGTTTTTTCCACGTTTAAATTCAGTGATTGCATATTTCTTATAAGGATTAATTTGGATTTTACTAATTTCAGATCCATCTTTAACTACTCCAACACCATTTTTATCTCTACTTTCACTATCTTTTGAGCCTACATAACTAAATCTAAAATTAGAATAATTACCTTCAATCAATGCAAGAACGACCCCTGAAACCATAGGCTTTGTTCCTCCAGTAAAATCTAGAATAACATCATATTTTTTATAATCATTAAATTTAATAAAAGCAGATTTAGCAACTGCAAATGAATCATCTAAGCTTTCCGCATCTTTAATTTCTAGATATTCAACTTTTGATTCATTAAAACCAGTTTCATTTATGATTTTAGAACATTCTTTTAATGTTTCAGGAGAATGTAAAAATAGAACATTATCTGGTTTAAACTCATTGATAGAATAAATAAGAGGTTCAGGTGAACCTCCAACAGTTAAAATTAAAATTTCCTCTTTAGACATTATTACACCAAATAAAAATTAATTATGAAAAATTAATAAAGTTTTGAATAAAATTCTCCAAAACTATATTAAAAATTATTCAAAATTCAATTGTACCCAAGATAATGGAAGCCCTGTTTTAGTAACTTTTCTTGATTTAGGGAATTCATAAGGATATTTGCGTCTAAAGGTTTCTCTAATAGAGTCAAAAATTTGAGTTCCTTCCAAATCATCATATTTTTTTACTTTCATAGCAATAGAAGTTGCCATTAAACCAGAACCTGCACCAATTCTTAAAACTGGGCTAATTTCTTTATTAAATTTAGTTATACTATTATAAAATTTAGTTAAATAACTAACTTTATACTTTTCAGCATAATCTAATTCATAATCAATTAAATCTCTACTAAAGCTATAAATTGCTTTTTTAATGTAATCAATATCTAAAATAAAGCTTTTATCTCCAATTTCATTTCTTCTCAATATATCTTCATCATAATTAAGAGTAAATTCAGAATTAACAATTTTATTCCTATCGATTGTTTCAATATAAGATTTAACAACTGATCCATTTCTTGAATAACTTTCTACACCATCAGGCATTCCACCTCTATTTTTTGCCATAATAGATAATACTTCATGAATAGTGGGTGTTTTAATCACAGAAGAGTCTGAAATCTGTAAAAATCTCATAATGCTTCTTTGTGCAGAATTACCTCTTCTTGCTGAGAAGAATTCATCAATGAAATTATTATAATCTCTTCTATTAATTATAGTCCTATTACCCCTTATTTGAATTAAATCATCAATATTTTCAATATCCTCATCAGATAATAAATCATAAAAAATTGCAGTTTTAATAGCTCCTTTAATAGAAGAACCTGGAATATAAAGATTATCTGAAGTTTTTATATGTTCTGAAATATCTGGAGCAAAATGACTGTCTTTACTTATTGAAGATTTATTGATTGAATTATAACGAGTATATTCTTTACTAATTTTAGGAAAATCTTCTTCTATCTTATAATTAGGATTAGATAAATTAGATAAAAATCTATCTTGTTTATTTTCATCTAAATCTCCATAAAACTTAGCAAAATCAACTCTTTTAATAATCTTCACGACATTATCCTTTTGTTTAGCTTTTGCATTAACATACTCTGAAGGACCAAAATCCTTTCCAGAACCAATATGAACTGGACTAATAGTTCTAATTTTACATTTATAAACTTTTGATTCCATATTAGTCCTCCCTGTTACCTTTACACTTTATAGGGAAAGCATAACCATATTCAACAGCAGGAGAGTCTTTACCAGATTCTATAATCCTACCATAAAATTTCTTATAATTTGGAAAGATTGATCCTTCTTTAAAGAATCTAATTTGCCTTCTAATTTCCCCAGCAGGGCTTTTACCCCTTTTAGAATCTATTTCATAACTAGAATATTCATTAATCTTAGATAATTCTTCATTATTCGGTATATAACGAGATAAAGTAAGGAAATAATCAAAATCATCTCCAATATTGAAAATATTTTCAAATGAAATATCTCCCTCTATTTCATGTACAAATTGACCTTTACCATTTGTAATATCTCTACCAAATCCTCTATCTTCTAAGAATTTTAAGGCTGCTTTAACTAATGGTATATATTCTTCATCATTAAAATCAACAAAGAAGAATAAACCTATATTTTTAAATTCTATCCCATTTGTATAGAAAATACCTTCAGTTTCATTACTTACTCTATTGACACTATTGTTTGGTATGATATTTTCTCCAAATGAAACATCAATATCCAATTTCTCATTTAATAAAAGGGTTTTTTTCCTTTCATAATTTGCATAATCACTAAGAATTTCTTTTTCAGATAATTCTCCTTTAATCATTTTTAGAAAAATATCTTCCTCAAGATAGAATACTTTTTTATAATCCTTAAAAATTTTTGAATCAACAATAATTCTTGATTCCTCATTAGATTGCTTAGTAATTACTTTTGGATAAAATCTAATGATTTTATCTTTATTAAAGATAAATGGAAGTGTTGAAGATAATATAAATGGAGGATTATCCTTAAAAGCTTCAAGCATATCAGTTATTTTTTCAGGATATAATTCATTTATTGCATAAGTAATAGCTCCAAATAGAGTATCTGAATGTAACTGGGGAAAGATTGATAAAGGTTTTAAATAAACCAACATATATTCCACCTCGATTTTAATCTACTAGTTTACTAGTAATTAATGGCTCTAAAAACTTAAACTAATATTTAAGCTTTAAAACATTCTCTTACTTCTGCTAATTTTGCATCCTGAATAATGATTTTCTCTTCTTTAGCTTCTTTATAATAATCTTGGTCTCTTTTTGAGACTTTCATTTTATCAAAGATTATTTTACCATATCCTCTACTTCCACTTCCACCAAGATAACTATCTTCTAAAAGTGCCATAGATTCTAGAAGACTTGAGATATTATCATTATCTTCTTCATAAACACTGAAAACAATTTCAAATTTAAATGAAGAACCTTTAGGAATTCTTTCTAAGTTACGAGGAGTTGCAGATGAATCAATTCTATTAAGATTATTCTCATATTTTAATTCAGTTCCTCTAACAATATCTTCTGGTTTTTCCCATAATTCAATAGATTCTTCAGTAGGAAAGGAATCTCTTACAATGATTCTAGTTGGATATTTAAATCCAGAACTATTATCTGCTGATACACCAAATATTTGAGCTGCAATAGCATTTTCATCAGTAGCAGGTTTACCACTATTGGCAATTACACTTTTAGCAGATTCTTTATCACTTAATTCAAGTAAAGATCTAAGTTTGCCTTTAAGAGAGGAACCTGGAATAAATGGTAAATCAGAAACAGAATCTCTTATAACTACAGTGTCAGTACCACCAATATTAATATTATCATTAGATCCTCCAATATGAAGACCTGTTTTACAAACAATTTCTCCTTGAATAATAAAATTTTCTTTAAACATGTTTTTTACTCCCTAAATTAAAATTTCTAAATTCAAATAATTATATTAGATTTAAGCCCAATCTTTCATTTCTTCATGATATTTATGATAAGCAACAATTGATTCAAAGAATGCTACAAAAGTTTTAAAGTTTTTCATTTTTTCCTCTTCACTACCTATATCAACCTTTCTCATAGTTGACATGATTAAATTATAGAATGGTTTTGGTATATTTTTTCTACCAGCAGATACAGCAAGTCTTGGTTTAAGCAAGTAAAATTCAGGTTCAATTTCTTCCCAAGTTTCTTTTTGTTCCATTAAACGAACTGCACCGAAGAATTTTCTCAGTTGATTTGTTTTTAACTGTCTAGAATTTTTTGCAATAATATCTGCATAACCCTCAGCATCTGCAAATTCTTTTACAGACATATCACACAATTTTTCAAATTCATCAATCTTAGAAATAATATTGTTTATTTCATTTTCATTATTATTGTGGTCATCTCTACGACCTCTTCTATTATTATATGCCATATTTTCACCTTAATAATTAGTTTTCCCTTGAATACTAAAAGTAAAAAATTTATTAAGCTTTTCTCATCCTTAAGCTAACCCATGAAACAGGAATCTTAATCCAAGGCATTAATTTTACTCCTTTTTTATCTAAATCTTTACGAACTTTTTTATCATTAATTAATCTTAATTTATGCTTAAATAAAGGAACGAATGATTTTGTAGATAATCTATTAGTATTAACATTATTCCATTCATTTTCATTATCAATTATATCAGAAGAATGTTCAAATGTTGATTTCCATATATTTAACATTGAATAAATTAGTCCTTTAGATACCTTTGATTCTTTGTTATAATCTTCAAGTTCTAAACCAAATTCTAACAAACTATTAAATCCCTTGAATAATCCATTATCACCCCAATCTACTACTTCACCAAATAAACAGATTTTATCTTTTCCACATGATTTGGAAGCATCAAGATAATCTTCAGCCATATTTGCAGCTTTGCCAATAGGGAATTTTGGTGATACGATTGAAATTCCTCCAGATAGATTAATTGAATCATTATTACATGTCCACTCTTTAAATTTACTTCTTAATTCCCTAGCAAACTTAATAATATCATCATAAGGACCTAATACTAATAAATCATCACCACCAGAGTAATTAATATGAATTGTAGGAATTTCCCATCTCTTTAAAGTTATTTTATCCTTTAAATCTAGTTCAGATTTTGCTTTAAAAATAGTGATGAATTCATCTTCAATTTTATCATTTTGTAATTTAAGGTCAATTGGTTTAAATTTCTTATTGAAACTATCATCATCTAAATTTAAAGCACTAATATCACTGTAAACTACATAATTTGATGCAATCTCATTTACAAAGCCAGAGAAGAATAAATCTAACTGTGAACTTAAAGTAGACATTCTTGAAATACTCATTCCAGAGATATGTTCACCATCAACTCCTTCAATAAGTTCATCAAAACCTTTATTGAAAACTTGGCCTAAATTATCTACATCCATCTTTAAAACACCTAACTTATTAGAGCCTTTACTAATTTGAGCTAAATGTTCAAAGTATAATGGACCTTCCTTCGGGTGTTTAGGAACAGTATTAGCTAAAAAACTAAAGCTGAATGAAATTTTTTCTAAACTAAGTTCATCAAATTCATTTGCAAATTCTAAAAAATTAGTATCGTTTAACTTAATAACTTCAAATTTATCTGAAAACATGTCTAATTCATCAATAAATTTTATTAAATCAGACCCAGATTTATAAGATTTAAAGAAATTATAACCTAAACTTAAGTATTCATCATAAAATGCAAAGTCTTTTTTAGCATCTTTAAAGTCATATTCATCATTTAAAAATACTTTAATCATATAATTAGAGTTTGATACTTTTTGACCTAGATCTTCATGAGATTTACAACTTGGACAGACAAAATCATCTTCATTATTTTTATGATAAAGATTTCCACAAACAGAACAAATATCATCGTATTTAATTTCATCTTCAAATTTAAAAACATCTTCAAGATTATTAACAAACTTATGTTTTTTATCTTCAGTTAATAAGTCAGTTAAATGTTTCATTAATTTTCCAAAGTTGTTTAAATCATATTCATATTCATTTTTAGGGTCTTTTTTAATAGCACATGCCTCTTCTGTAGCAATAGCTAAGTATAATTCTGCATTAAATTTATCAATAAACTCTTTATTTATCTTCTCTTTAATTTCTTCTAATTTAGCTTTAGCTTTTTCTGTATTTGGTGCAATAATTGTAAACCTTCCGCCACCACAGAATAAAATATTAGCTGAAGTTAATTCTAAATCTTGAGCAATTTTATCTGCAATAGCATTAGTTAATAAAGTTAAATACAAAGATCTTCCTCTTAGACGTTTACTCATACCACTTTGAGCCTCTTGAGGTGAAGAAATCTTAAATATAAACTTTTGAATACCTGAAATATCACCATTAATAGCTAAATAAACTTTTTGGTCATTAGTGGTTGTAGTTAGTTTCTCCTCAGAATCTCTATCAAATAAATATCTACAAACTGCAAGTGCGGCAGTTGTTTTAGAATGGTCATATAAAGAGATATCTGGAATAGAAACATAAACTGCAGAAGGTATAGTTGAAGTATATTTTTTCATTAAAGCAAGAGTTGTGTTAAAATCATGACGCTTTAAATTGTTTACTTCATTTGTAAATTCAGTCCATAATTGTTTATATTCTGGTTTTAAATTCCAACCAGACATAGTCTCTTTAGGAGAAATTTTAGGTTTTAAATCTTCAAAGGAATCTTCATTTAAATCAATTTTTTTAAATGGAACATAACATTCTTCAGATTCTTTATTATCTCCAATTTTAACTTCTGAAAATATAGAAATTAAAGGAGTTAATGATGTATCATTAGCTTCCTCACTAAATATTCTTTCAGTAGAAGAATGATGATCTGCTTTAGTAAGCATATTTGCTAACTTTGGATAATTAGAAGAGCTATATTGATGGTGATATAATGCTAAATCAACAACATCATCATCCCAATATTTACTAATAAAGTATGCAGACCATTTAGCATGAGCTCCATTTCTTCCATATTTTTCAATAGGAATTTCAGAATATTTACCAGTAACTTTATCACCAGTACGCTGATAAAACTTACCAATATCGTGAAGTAAAGAAGCAAATTCTAAATTTTTTCTATCCATATTATTCACCATAATATTAAATTCAACAACAAGGTACAAAATAAGATTAAATAATTAATTTTAAATATAATCATTTGTTTAAAATATGAAAAAGATTAAAAGCATATAAAACCAAGTGATTTTTACTAAAATTTAAACAAAATAATTAAAAAATAAAAACAATTTTAATTTAAAATAAAATGATAAATTTTTTTAGTTTAAAAAAAAGAAAATAATTTTTATTCTAAATAAACCTTATTTTTATAGATTAATATTAAATAATAAACAAAACCTAATTATCACCTAACCCTTAATATAATATAAACAATATTATGTACTTGGTATTTTATAAAGGTTTATATTTTTATTTAAAAAAAAGAATCATTGAAAATATTTCAAATGGTATAAAAATAATATCAATCCCTTATTTTTTAAATTATAATATCCTATTATTCCCACCATATAAATAAGCTAAGATTCTACTAGAAAAAAGAAAAAGAACTGATGAAAATCAAATATATCAAATTATTTAATAGAGCAAATCTTTTCCTTAATCCACTTAAAAAAATCATATTATTAACTAAATTAAATTAATAAATCAAACTCTGTTTAAAAAATATAATATATTATTAAATAAGTTTCAATGAAATCAAATTTATTAATTCCTAAGATTTAAAAATAAAAAAAGTAAAAAAATTAAAAACTGAAATAAAACTTTAACTAAAATTTAAAAATAAAAAAAGTAAAAAAATTAAAAACTAAAATAAAATTTTAACTAAAATTTAAAAACAAAAGAAAATAAAAAAAGTTTAAATTTGCTTAATTTTACATTACTTAATCATAGTAATAATAATACCTATATCCTCCAGTTGGATAATACCTATAAGTGTAATATGTAGTATTATATGTATAAGGCCTATAAGTATAATATGTATAAGGCCTATAAGTATAATAGCTACGATTATATAAATAAAGTTTAGAAGTTAAATCAATAGTGCCATTCCATTTGGAAGGCCTATAAACAGTATCACCTGCAAATGATACAGTTACATTATATTTTCCACTTTTCAGGTTTTTTATCTTTGCTTCACCTGCAGAATTAGTAGTAAGATTATATAAAGTGCTTTCATTATATATATCTGTTAAATTAGCTACAATAGCTTTGTCTGATAAATATATATAATCTGGAGAATAATCAGTACCATTTGATTCATTATAATATAATGATATTGTTATATAACCATTATTATAAAGTCCACTAACACCATGACAACTGATATTAGTGTCTACTGTAGGAATAAGTATATATGCAGAAATAGCAATCACAATTACCAAAGCTATAATTAATAACCAATTTTTTTTCATAAAAAACACCACAAAATTTGATATGAATTTATATTTTATAGCAAATTATAAAACATATAATAATTCATAATTATATTATGAATTTATTCATTAATAAATATAACCATATATAGTTTATTTAAAATTCATTAAAAAAATAGATTGTAAAAGGAATATATAAATAAAAAAATAGCTATGGCTAAAATTTTAATCTTAAAAAAAATACTATAATTAGATTAAATCATAGATAAAACCCATATGGCTCATTATCCAATCATATCTAATGAACCAAGCTTTTTTTAATCTATCAAAGGGTTTTTTTTAAAATAAATATCTATAAAAACTTATCGAATTATTCGCTCATGAATTCTCTTTTTAGAAATAGGTAGAAATACAATTTTTCTCTAAACCACTACCAAAACCAATGCTAAATACTAAAATAGAAAGTATATAAATACTAAAATAAAAAATATATAAATACTGAAATAAAAAATATATAAATACTAAAATAGAAAGTATATAAATACTGAAATAAAAAATATATAAATACTAAAATAGAAAGTATATAAATACTAAAATAAAAAATATATAAATACTAAAATAGAAAGTATATAAATACCAAAATAAAAAAAATATTGGTGAAAATTATGAAGAAATATTTACCGAGATATCTTGATAAAGAACTTGAATTTGCTTTAAATAGTATAGGTGCAGTTCTTATAGTTGGACCAAAATGGTGTGGAAAAACAACTACAGCCAAACAACATTCTAAAAGCATTATTCAACTTCAAGACCCTAGATACTCTGATTCATATATCAAAATAGCAAACACAGAACCATTAACCTTGCTAGAAGGAGAGACACCAAGATTAATAGATGAATGGCAAATGGCACCAAAACTATGGGATGCAGTTAGATACAGTGTAGATGAAAAAGATGGAAAAGGATTATACATTTTAACAGGTTCTACAGTAGTTGATGATAGTAAAATAATGCATAGTGGAACTGGTAGAATTCATAGATTAACTATGAGACCAATGAGCTTATATGAAAGTGGAGATTCAAATGGTAAAATATCACTACTTGAATTATTCGAAAATCCCAATTTAAACATTAACCTTATAAAATCAAATCTAACTATAAAAGACATAATTTATCTAGCATGTCGTGGTGGATGGCCTGAAAGTTTAAGTTTAGAAACTGAAAAAGAGCAATTATTCATAGCTAAATCCTATATAAAAAACATTTGTGAAATAGATACAAGCAGAATAGATAATGTTAAAAGAGATCCTGGTAAGGTAAATGCACTATTAAGGTCATATGCTAGAAATATATCTACTTTAGCAAAAAATACTACAATATTTAATGACATGAATAAACAATATGAAATCACAGAACCAACATTTTATTCCTATTTAAATGTTTTAAAAAGATTATTTGTTATAGAAGATGTACTTCCATGGTCTCCTAATATAAGGTCATCACAAACTATTAAAAAAACACCTAAAAAAGAATTTATTGACCCTTCTATTGCAGTTGCAGCACTAAATTTAAATCCAAAAATATTATTATATGATTTAAACACTTTTGGATTTATATTTGAAACTTTATGTATTAGAGATTTAAAAGTTTATTCAAGTTTAAAAGAAGGAAAAGTTCAATATTATAATGATAAAAATGGTTTAGAAGTAGATTGTGTACTTACATTAAATAATGGAAAATATGCATTAATTGAATTTAAATTAGGTTCTAATGAAGAAGAAAAAGCAGCTAAAAATCTTTTAAGATTAGATAAATTAATTAAAGAAAAAATAGCTTTAGGGGATGTTAATATTCCAGAGCCAAGTTTTTTAGCAATAATTACTGCTGGCTCTATGGCATATACAAGAGAAGATGGAATTAAAGTAATCCCAATCGGATGTCTAAGCTAGATAATACAAATAGCATTTTTCTATTTTTATCAAAATAGGCCATCTACTAGCTAGATTATTAAAAACTTCTATAGGATAAACACCTTTTTTCTCATATTCATTCCTTAGCCACATTCTTAATACAGAATCAGAAATATTATATTTACACTCATCCAATTCAATTAAAACTTTATCTTGAAGGCTGTTTAAAGACCCAGCTATTGCTTCACTTGTAAGATCTAATCTTCTAGCAATATTATCCTTTTAAGTGGTTCATCAACTAATGTAGTAACGATTCTCTGCTCTTGAAAAGTTAATTTATCCCATGCATTAATAAAATGGATAGCAATATTTAAAATGTAATGCAACTTACATTACATAATACAAAACACACACATCACATTATATAATGCAACTTACATTACATAATGTAATTTACATTACATAAAAAAGTAAATAAAAAAATTACACTTCTCCTAATTTTTAAAAGATTATTTTCATCTTTAATTCATCTATAATATCATAATATTTAGCAAGATTTCTATAAATCTCTTTTAGTTTATTTGAATTAACTAATACTATATTATAACTTTAATCATCAGCTTTTTAAGTCAAATAGAATAACTAGCATCCAATAAATCACAATATTGTGAATATAGCCCAATAGCTTCAATAAAGAATGGATTATGTGAAGAATATAAACATAATACCTAATTCTTTGACAAACAAAACAATTATTTTGGCAAAGTTAATTTACCATTAGGACATGATGATTGGCTTCATGTTCATACATACTTAAAAAATTATTTGATTCTCATAGGACTTTTTACACCATTGTTTTTTACAAATACTAATTCTCCATCCCCATTCTTTATTACCCCATCAAGAATTTCTTTAATTAGTTCTCTAATAGGACCAATATCCCTATAGATTGATTATTATTATAAAAAATTAAATTAAAGTTCAGATAAAATCTTTCTCCAAATAGGCCTTAAATTTTCTTCCATAGATTTAACATCAATCCTATCTTCTAATTCTGATATGCACTCCAAATATTCTTCATCATCTTCATCTGCTATTTCCTTATTATCAAACTTAATAGCATTAATTAAGTTATCTAAATAATCAATTTCATTTTCATAACCTTTTTCATTAAGCAATTCACTTAAAAGTTGATATAAATTGATTTTTAAAAGTGGTCTTATCTTAGGATCAGTTAATGCAGCATCAAGAGCTTGTTTTAATGCATTATCATAATCTCCAAGCACATAATAACAATCAGCAAAGGCATATTTATTTGACCAATTTTCTTTAGCTTTAATAGCTTCTTTGAAATATTTTATAGCTTCATCAAAATTACTAATGTTCATACTAGCCTTTGCAATTCTTACCTTAAACCAGGCTTCATCCTCGTTCATAATATAATCAATTTCTTCTAAAGCTTCTTTAGACAAATCAATGCATTTTTTATAATGTTTTTCATTTAAGAGAGCCCTTGTAGTGTTTGAATAATATTTATCTTTATAAGAGTAACTGTTTTTCTTATCTGGATTAGGATTCAATAATTTAGGATTAATCTTTTTATACCATTTAAGAATAGCTTCATAATCTCTTTTATTTGAAATGAAAGTCATTACAGAATCTGTGTAAATACATTCTTGCCCTTCCCTAGTGTCTTTTTGAGAAACTAATCTAGTTAAAAGAATAAGGCTAGCATCTAATTCTGTAGTCATGAAAGTAGAATCTCTAATATTAAATTCATAAATAGCCTTAGCAAAATGTTCTTTATTCTCTTCAGTTAATAAATCTGGGTTTTGAGAATAAACTCTTTTAAATTTATCTATTGCACCTTCATAAATTCCATTTTCATAGTAGTTTTCTGCTTCTTTGATTAAATCACTTGCTTCAATAGACATTATAACACCTTTTTTCTAAAATAATTCAACTTAAATTAATAAAATATAGAGAATATTAAATTTAAAAATATAGAATAATATTAGTTTAAAAATATAGAGGAATATTAGTTAAACTAATATATTACCTCAATTTCAACTGCTTTAGTAGATTCTCTTCCTTTACTATAATCAAAAGACTCTTCTATATAGAAGGAAACTTTGGTACCTGGATAAATAAAATCTTCACTATCTTTAAAGTCTTTAAAACTAAAGAAAGTATCATTAGAATCGAAGTCATTACGAATAAATCCAATTCCTTTCTCTTCAAAAACTTTTTTAATAGTTCCGGAATATCTTACCATATTATCATATTTTAATTCATTCCATAAGGGAATTAATTCTTTAACTATTTTCCTATAATCTATATTATCCATATCTAAATTAGCTTTTTCAATAATTTGACTTAAATTATCCTCTATTCTATGATTATTAGCTTTTCTATATGTGTAAACTAAATAATAATGCTTAATAGATTCTTCTTTTAAATCTTTTTTATCTAAAATATCTCCAAGAAGCATATAAGTATTAATATTATTTTGAACATTTTTATTAACTAAAACAGCTTCTATAGCATATTTTAATGCATTATCATAATCATTTAAAGCATAATAATTATCTGCAATTAATTTATAAATATAATTCTCCTTTTTTACATTAATGATATCCTCTAAGATTTCTACAGCATCTTCATAATTACCTAATTGGTGATATATTTTAGCTAATTTATACCTAATCCATAATTTAGCATTACTTTTTGAATTAGGTAATTCTAACATAGCTTCATTAACATATTTTATTGCATCATCATATTTCTCCATACCCATAAGAGAATCAATAAAACTAGAATACCATTTTTCTTTTAAACTATAAGTATAACCATTAGGATTAACTGGATTATAAGTAGTTAAAAAATCTACTTTAAGATTCCAAATAGTAGTGATTGCTTTAAGATAATAAGTTCTATTGTTATACTGTTTTGCTATATTAATTAATATTTCAGCATAAGGATCAATAAATATTCTATTAGAACAATCTTCTTGATTGAAATTTTCTAATACAAAATTAGCTTCCTTTTCTAAGTCATAAGTAGAAGAATTATCATTAATGCGACTTTTATTAATAGACTTAAGGAAAAAAACATTATCATTTCTTTCAAAGGCATCTTTATTTTCTAAAAAAAGTGCTCTGTACATTTCTTCAGCTTCTACATAATTATAAGAATTATGTAACCTTCTTGCAGTGTGTAAGTTTTGGTTTGTATGGTTCATTTGCATCATTTTCATTAAATATAACCTTGTAGAAACCATTATTAAAAATAATGAATTATCGATTTTAATCACTTATTTTAACAAAATACTGATTATAATACCTTTATTTAATAAAAAATAATCATATAGCCGTTAAATTTTTACAGTTGAAAAATTACTTTCGTGCAAAAAAAATTTAACAACCCTTCATTTCAAATATAAAGGCCATAAAACACTTAAAATTTATTACACTTGAAATTACACTTTTAAATACTTAAAAAAAGAAATAAAAAGTTATTTATAATAAAAAGGGGAATAAATATTAATATGACTAATAAAAAAATTAATTCCCCAT
>NZ_FOTL01000042.1 GCF_900114585.1 Methanobrevibacter olleyae
TATACGAAAATGCAAAGGAATTAAAAAATTGTTTTAAACAAAATTCTTCAAAAAAAGCGATTGAAAAATTTAAAAATTATTATAGAAAATTAATGATTCGATTCCAGAAGTTTTAATGCAATTTGTAAACAAACATGTCTTAAATCACTTCAAAAGATACATAGAATACTTAGATGATGAAAATATTGAAAAAACATCAAATAAAGTAGAAAATTACTACAGACAAACAAATCCAGAAAAAATTAAGAAAACTTACAAAACTAAAAATGGAATTCTAACATTTTTAGACTACCAAATGAAAAACTGGACAAAAAATCACATAAAAATAAAATAAGCCTATAAAATTTTACAACCTCATAAAAATAAAAAAGATAAAAAAATAATAAGGTAATAAAATAATAAAAATAAAAAAATAATAAGATAATAAAATAATAAAAATAAAAAAAGATAAAAAAATAATAAGGCAATAAAATAATAAAATAAAAAAAATAATAAATGATAAATAATGAAAATCTTATCTAATGCGTTTTCCTTCTTTTTCTATTAATCCTTTCTCTTTAATCATTTCAATGAAACGGCTATCATCATCAATGAATTCATCGTAATCTAAGACCTCTTTTTTATTAGATCTTTTTACAATAGTAAATAGATAAGAAGGCCTGCCTTTTTTAACTTTAGGAAGTTCAATCAACTCATAAAGAACCCTTTTAACAATTAAATCCTTAGAACTTTTAATAAAGCTAATCCTTTTATCAATATCTTCAAAGCTTTCAAAATCGCCATTAAGTTCTTTTTCAGCTAAAACTCTAGAACCTTTTTTCAAGTTAATTCTATCTAAAAAATGCAATTTGCTTGCATCTTTACTTTGCTGGTTAAAGAATTTTACATATTTAGGTTCATTAGCAATGACAATACTTTGAATTGCTTTTTCAACTTCAAACTCTTCATTTTTATTTAAATCATCATAACTTAAATGAGCCCTTTCTTGCCTAATAAATTCACTATCCCTTCCAAGAGGGATTTTATCCTGAACTTTTACACTAACATCATCATTTAAGTCTAGATCTATCAATGTGAAGTAATTTGTTCCAATAATACGTGCAGTTTTTTTATCTTTGCTACTTTTAGCACTTAAAACTAAACCGAAATTTTCATTTTTCATAAAAAACACCACAGAATTATCTTACATTGTACCTTAAAATGGCACCGATTCCACCAAATGCCCTGTATAGTTGCATTCCTTCCTCAGTTTCAGTAGAAATAATCTCAACAGAAGAACCTAAATCCTCTGCAATATTTGCTAAATTTTCAACTAAATCCTCTTCATTAGTGATTTTCATTTTTTCATTACATTGAGGACAAGTTAAATCTTCTACCTTTTGACCTTCCTTTTGAGTAGCTTCAGCATGGAAACCACAAGCTTGGCAATCTAAAGTTAATCTTTTAGACTTTAAGTCTTCAGAAAGTAAAAGAATATCTACAGCACCTATCTGTAAATTATTCCTAACCTCCTTCTCACCATAGGAATATAAACCATAATCATCCCTTAATTCTGCAAGGAATTTTTGTACTAATTTTTTCTCTTGAATAACACCTAATTCATCTAATGCACTTGATGCCTTATCAATAGTTTCCCTAATTCCAAATTCACCAGTATAAGAAGTATCTACAGTTGTAATAACTTTATCTTTAAGCTCATAATGCATATAATCTCCATTATAGAAGTCTTCTTTAGTACCGCCAGGTCCGCCAAGAACAATTCCTTTTAATTCATCTTTAATTGGTAAAAATTCATCATCCATGTGAGAGCCAATTCTCTTTAAGAACTCATGAGCTAATTGATCGATAACCCTATCGAACCTTCTTTGTGATTGTCCCCCTGCCTTATGTTTACCTGGAACACCACTAGTTAGATTAGCAACAATATTAATTCTTTTGCCTTTTAAAGTAGCGATAGTTGCTTCATTTCTATCAATAACAGCAATCCCATAAACTTCTTTAGATGCAATCATATCCTCCAAAGGTTCAAGGAAGAAAGTGCTGTCACAAATATACCAATAAGTTTGAACTTCTTCAGGTGGTTCAATAACTACAGTTTCCATTTTTTCACTTCCAGGACCACCTTTTGGAACCATACCAACAAATAAAACAAAGCCATTTGGTAATTCTTTATTGTCGTTAGTAATCATACGGATTCTTTGCATAATTACTTCAATAGCTGATTGAACATTTTTACGGGTAGATTTACTTTTAATGTTAGCACTTTGTCCTAATTCATCCCTCATCTGTTTAATAATATCACTTAATTGCTTGTCTGGAGGAACATACATAGAGACTAATTCAGTCCCCTTACCCTTTTTTTCAGCTAATTCCTTTAAAGTCTTTTTAAATTCATATAACTCTTTTGATGAAACCTCACTCATCTATAACACCTAATAAATGGATAAATAAATTTTTTAATAATTAACTAGTATAAAAAATTAAAATAAAATAATTCCATTTAAGATTATTCTAAACTTTTAAAAATAAATTTATTTCAAACCATGCAAATAATCTTAAATTTATATAATGTATTATATATTGGTATAAGTTATTTATAAAATTAATGACAAAATTTTAAAAAAAATAGATAAAGAATACTTAAAAACAAATAGAAAACTAATAATACTAATAAAAAAGAAAATATTATTAAAAGGCAAATAACAGGCTATTTTAATTAAAATAAAATTAAGGGAGGAGATTATCTGATTAGCTTAAAGAATATTAATAGCGAAAATAGGTATGATGAAACTGATGAGAAGAAACTTAAAATAGCCAATATAATATCTATTTTTACAAATCCTCCAATAGTTACTATCCCATTATTTTTAATTATTTGTATCATTCTTGCAAGTAGTGGAACTCCTTTTACAAGTAGTTTCAGCTTTAATTGGAGGCAATTTATAATAACAGAATTAATTTCACTCATTTTTGCATCAATTCTCCCAATGGCGATTATACTACATTGGGCAAAGAAAATGAATACTGACAATGACATATCAAACAAAGAAGATCGTTTTATTCCACTTATTGTTGGAGTTCTCTCTTATTCTATTGGTTTTTTAATTTCCTTAATATTAGGGCTTTCTAATTTTTTAACTGCTTTAATCCTATGTTATACAGTAAATACATTTATCGTAATGCTTATTACAACAAGATGGAAGATTAGTATCCATACAACTGGACTAAGCGGACCAGTAGCAGCTTTAATCATGCTTCTTGGACAGGTTGGCGCTATATTTGGCCTACTATACCCAATCCTTATTTGGAGTAGAACCACACTTAAAAAACATACGATGGCTCAGGCTATCGCCGGAGGAGCATTTGGTTTTATAATGACCATTTTAGAGATGTATTTATACATGAATATCCTTAATTTAGCGATTTATAATTTAGTACCATTAAATGAATGCTTATGGATAATACTTGCACTTATTGGTACACCAATTGTTTTAGGAATAGTTGGAATTTTAAACGATTATGGACTTGCTGATGCCTATACAAGAAAAATATTCCATTTTCTAGGGTTTTCAGCATTCGGATTTTTCACACTCTTTGCTCCAAAGTCTGCATTAATAACTTTAATTCTTGCAGGGCCTCTAGCTATTTTAATTACTTGCTATGGAGGAAAGAACTACAGCTGGTTTAGAGGAATTAAAAGAAATTCAGACAGTCCAAATGAAAGATTATACATTATTTTACCTTTAATTAGTAGCGTTATATGGTTAATTTGCTCTTGGCCATTCTTTTCTAGAGAAATCATTCTAATATCCACTTTTGTTGTAGCATTAGCAGATGCAATAGCTGAACCAATAGGAGCTAAATTCGGCAATCACAAATATAAAATCAAATCACTAAAAGGAGATAAAACTTATAGATCCATTGAAGGTTCATCATCTGTTTTAATAGTAGCTACAATAATTTTATTTTTATTTACACATAACTTAATTATTAGTTTATTAATTGGAATTGTAGTAAGTATTGTAGAAGCAATTAGCCCAAGAGGAACTGATAATTTAACCATTCCAGTTATCTGTGCTATTTTACTTAGAATATTAATTTAACCATCAATCGTATTTCAAAGTCTTTTTTTAAAAAAAAAATAATGCTAAAATAAAAAAAAAACCTTATCTTAAAAAACTAATACTTAAAAATTTAAAAGCTAATACTTAAAAAATTAAAAGCTAATACTTAAAAAATTAATAGTAAATTTAAATATTATTAAAAAGATAAATATTATAGATTGAAATCTTAATTAATTAAATTAAAAAGATAAAATTAACAAATAAATATAAAAAAATATTTAATTAAAGGTGAATTTATGAGAATTGTAGCTGCTATTGGAGGATCAATATTATTACAAGATTATAATGCAGAAAGATTTAAAGAATATGCTGAAATCTTAAAAGAGCTAAGTGAAGAACATGAAATATTTGTTGTTGTAGGTGGAGGAAAGCCTGCAAGAGATTATATCACTGCTGTAAGAAATCTTGGTGCAGGAGAAGCAAAATGTGATGATATTGGAATAGAAGTTACAAGACTTAATGCAAAACTTTTACTACTTGCACTTGGAAACACTGCATATCAAAAGGTACCTCATAACTTTGGAGAAGCTTTAGAATACTCTGCAAGCGGAAAAATAATCGTTATGGGTGGAACTGAACCTGCACATAGTACTGATGCAGTATCTGCAATCTTAGCAGAATATGTTCAAGCAGACCTTTTAATTAATTTAACCTCAGTAGATGGAATGTATACTAAAGACCCTAGAAAATATGATGATGCAGAATTAATTGAAGAAATTACTGCTACAGATATGATAGAGTTCATTAAAGGAAATGATGTAAAAGCAGGAACCTATGAATTCTTTGACATGACTGCAATTCAAATGATTAAACGTTCTAATTTAGAAACTGTAATAGCTAATGGAAACAAGCCACAAAACCTTGTTAAAGCTATTAAAGGTGAAAAAATAGGAACTCGTGTTATCTCTGAATAAACAATACCTATTTTTAAAATAGAAATCCATTTATTTATGAATAAACAATACCTATTTTTAAAGTAGAAATCCATTTATTTATGAATAAACAATACCTATTTTTAAAGTAGAAATCCATTTATTTGTGAATAAATAAGATATCTTTTTTTATTTTAAATTTATTTTTTTATTAAATTCTTGATTTTTTAAATTATTTTACTTATTTTCAGATAAATACCCTAAAGTGATTATGATGACTGGATTAATTGATATTGGATTAAATTTAATGCATAAATCCTTTGATAAAAACAGAGAAGATATTATAAAAAATGCAAATGCAGTTGGAGTAAGTCAGTTTGTAATTACTGGAACCAATATTAAATCAAGTGAAACTGCATTAAATTATGCTAAACAAGACCAATTTAAAGGTATTTTATTCTCAACTGCAGGAGTTCATCCCCATGATGCTAAAACATGTGATGAAAATAGTATAAATACCCTTAGAGACTTTGCAAAAGAAGACTGTGTAGTAGCTATTGGCGAATGTGGACTAGACTATAACAGAAACTATTCCCCTCAAGATATTCAAAGAAAATGGTTTGAAGAGCAAGTAAAGCTATCAGATAAGTTAAATATGCCTTTATTCCTACATGAAAGAGAAGCACATGAAGATATGGTTAAAATATTATCAAAATATCCTAGTATGTGTGAGAAGGCTTGTATTCATTGTTTTACAGGAACTAAAGAGGAAGCAGAAAAATATCTTGAATTGGGCTGTTTTATTGGAGTAACTGGATGGATCTGTGATGAGAGAAGAGGGCAATCATTACAGGAAGCAGTGAAAGTAATCCCACCTGAAAAGATGATGATAGAAACTGATGCTCCTTTTTTAATTCCGAGAAACTTTGAAAAAAAACCTAAATCAAATAAAAACAAACCAGAATACTTGCCACATATCCTAAATACAATAGCAAAGTATAAAGAATGTGAAGCAATAGAACTAGGTGAAAAACTAAGCCAAACAACAAGAAAATTCTTCAATATATAAAATACAATGTATAAAATAAATTCTTAATTTAAAATTCATATTATTCAATTTAAAATCAATTCATAAAAAATTAAAAAAAATTGCTAATTAAAATCAATAAATAAAAAAAATAAAAAAAATTGCTAATAAAAATCAATTCATAAAAATAAATAGAATTTACTAATTAACGTCAATTTTTATATAAGATTAAGTAAATAAAATAAATTGTTAAGAAAATAAATATTTAAAACTTATTAATTATTAATAAAAAAGGTGAAAAAATGGTAGAACCCCACAAACATTGTCCAGTATGCGGTAATCCGATACCAATGAAAGAAAGAGTATGCTCCCCAGATTGTGAAAAAGTATTAGAACAAAAACAAAAAAACATTAGAAAAAGTAGAATAATGTTATTTGCAGTTATTGTTATTTTTATTCTCGTATGGGCATATTTCATGTTCTTTAAATAAATAATACCAATAAAGGAAATTAAAAAATAGCTATTAATTAATTTTAATAGCTAAAACTAATTTAACTAAAACTAATTTAGATAAAACTAATTTAAATAAAACCAATTTAGATAAAACCAATTTAGCTAAAGCCAATTTAGCTAAAACTAATTTTTATAAAAAATGAATTTAAATTAAACTATTTTTAAGTGATAAAATGTTATTGTCCTCAACAAGTACTTTAGAAAACAAAACCATAATAAAATATCATGGACTAGTTAATGGTGAATCATTAATTGGATCAAATATATATAAAGATTTATTCTCTGGAGTTAGAGATGTTGTGGAAGGAAGAACTACTGCTTATGCTAAAGAGCTTGAAAATGCAAGAAATGAAGCAATTAAAGCTATGGAAATCAAGGCAAAAGAATACGGTGCAAATGGAATCATAGGATTAAAAATATCCTATAATAACCTTGGCGGTACCATGGGAAATACTATTTTAGTAACTGTTTATGGAACTGCTATAAATTTCAAATAAATTTCCCTCTAAATCATCTATTGAATCAAATCATTAAATTAAAAGCTATTTTTAAAATAAATATTGATGAGTGAATAAATGCTAAAGCAAAGCAAAGATAGGTTAAATAGATCAAATATCTTAAATCACCTGAAAAATAAAGAAAAAAGAATAAAATTCCTAAAAGAGATAGGATGTATTGCTTTTGGAACAATAGTAGGCATAGTAACCTATGTTGTTTGTTTATACACTCATTTTGATATTTTTGGATGGAATTTTGGATTAGTTTTATCCCCCCTCTTTGCAGGATATGCTGAAAGTCAAATTGCAAGAGCATATCTTAAAGAAAGTACAGGTGCAGTTAGTGCATTTATTCTTTTTATAATTACAGTAATCTATGGTTTTATTATAGCTAATCCAACTTTAGGATTCAATGTCATTACAGCAGGAAGTATATTGATAATCATTCAAGCAGCAATTCCTACAGCAACAAATTATTTCTTAATCGCAATGATTTTAGGAATTATATCCCATATCTCTGGTGTTTTCAGAAAAATAACCTATTATTTCTATAATTCATACCTAAAACTTTTTAAAAAAGAAGAATTGAAAGGAATCTATAGTGAGAAACAGATCAATAATAGATACAACTTCTATGACAGAGAACTTGAGATGAATAAGTTAGGGGTTCTTTTATTAACTCTTGAATATCCCATAACCGGATTAAAAATAAAAGAGCAGAAAGGAATATATGAATCAAGGCATATATTCTATTCAAAACAAAGAGAAGAAATAAGATCAGGTCTTGAAAACTCTTTAGAAGAAGATTTGCTTATAGGCATAAAGCTTGCAAAAGATAAGGCATTATTAAAATTAATTAAACAATTAAGAGCAGATAACTGTAATGGCATACTGAATTTACATACTAATTTTGAAGCTTTAGGACAAAAACAAGGGGAAAATGTAGCACAAGTAGTTATAAGAGGAACTGGAGTTGTGCTTGAAGAAAATGATAAACTAAAATCCCAATAGAATGCTAATTGGATCAAATCCAATCATCTTTATTGCCATATAAATTAAAACTATGGCAAAAATTTGTTTTAATCTTTTTTCAGGCATTTTATATGCTAATTTAGCACCTACCATTGCCATAGGAACTGAAAACATTACAATAAGGACAAAGTTTATTAAACTAACATAACCTACTGAATAAGGGATTGGATTTACTCCTAAACCTGTATAAATATAAGAAATAAGTCCTCCGATTGCTGTAAATGCAATGAATACAGAAGATGTTCCAATAGCATCTATTAAGCTAAAGCCAAATAGTATACAAATTGTTGGAATCAAAAATATCCCTCCACCTACACCAAGTAAACCAGATATAATTCCTATTAAGAAACCTACAATAGCTACATTTAAAATATTAAAGTCAATTAAAGCTTTTTCTCCATCATTCCTATAGCCAAATAACATATCCAATGCTACAATAAATAGAAGACCTGCAAAGATAATTTGTAAAATTCCTGAAGGAGAGATATTTGCAATAATACCTCCACAAAAGCCTCCAAGAATTCCAAAAATAGCCAATCTAATTCCTGGTTTAACAATGGATTTGTTCTTTTTTTGATGCTGATAAGCTCCAGATGAAGCAGTTGGTATGATAATAGCTAAACTAGTCCCTAAAGACACCATCATAGCAAGTGAAGGGTCAACACCTACCGATGTAAATAAAAAGAATTGTAAGGGAACCATTAAGAAACCTCCACCTACTCCAAGTAAACCTGAAGCAAAACCAGCAAAGATTCCTATTAAAACCAATCCTATAAAAAAGCTAATTGAAAACATAATACTCCTCATTGAAAAAATTAAATTATAATTTAAAGTATTTGATAAAACTAAAATTATGTTATACTTTTAATTATTTAATTAAATTTAAAAATTAAATTATACTTTTAATTATTTGATAAATTTTAAATTTTTATTAAAATTTTATTTTTATAATAATACTTTCTAAAAACTTATATTTAAAATAAAACATAAATAATTATTCAACAATAAATAAAATATTAATAATGAATCCTAAATTATATCCTTATTAAAAGAAATTTTCATTAAAAAAGAGGAAAGTCTTATGAATTTTAAAATAAACAAATATATTCCTTTGGGAATAATGTTAATCATTTTAGGAAGCTCAATATACTTCTTAAATGGTATGGATCAATTTATAAGACCATTTACCCAACCGATTTTAATGGGATCATCAAAGGGAAAAGATATACTGTTTTTTGTGCTCTTTGGAATAACAATCATCCTATCAACACTTGGAGATAATGAAGGGATATATGCTTATTTTAAAAAATTACCTATTCCAAAAATACTAAAAAATAAGGACTTTTATTTAAAATTATCTTTATTTTTATTTTTATTTGCTGCCATATCAGCTTTAGTTGTAGAACTGTATTTAAGAAGCACGCTTAAGGTAAGTTGGAATACAATACTTGTAATATTAAATCCAAGCTTAACAAGCACTAGTTTCCTCCATTCCCACTTATATAAAGGAATATTTGGAATGATTCTTAAGACAGTTTTAACAAATATTCCATCAGGAATACATACTGGAAGTTCTTTAAGTGCATATACCCCAAATATAATAAGCCTACTCTTTATATTAATCCCTATAACTTACATTTCTATGATTCTTTCCCTGCAAAGACGTAAAGTACTTTCAAGATTGTTTCTATCTTTTACCAGCACCATCGGAATAATTGGATTAATAGATGGGGGTTTGTTTGGAACTCCAGCTATTGGAGGAATCTATGGAATGCTTATATTAATCTACAACAATAAGATAGTTGATGGCATTTCAGATTATATGGTAAAAAAAGAAAATAAAAACAGCCTAATGAACATATTAAAAGAAGAATGGAAGCTTATTAAATCGATATTATCCGGTAAAATAAAAGAAAACAAAAAAGATTTAGATAAATACCTAAAGATTGCTTTACCCCATATTGCATTAATAATTATAATTGTTTTAAGATTCTCAATTGCATTTTATGGTGCAAGCCCTGACTTTTATGAGTTAACTGTATACAACGGACATGACCTTGATGGATTAAATCAATACAATACATTAAATGTCACAGATGATGGAAATAAAACAATAGTTTATATTTCAAATGAATATAATGAAATGGAACTATTAAATAATTTAGCCATCACATTAGATGGGAAATGTGATTGGTACTCTCTTAGCTGGAATGTCTATTCATATTTATAAAAACTAAATCTATTCATATTTATAAAAACTAAATCTATTCATATTTATAAAAACTAAATCTATTCATATTTATAAAAACTAAAAAAATCATATTAAATAAAGAATAATGTAAATAGAATAAATAAACAAAACATAAAAACAATAAAGCACAATATAATTAACTAATATAAGTTTTAAAAAATTATAATTTATTAAAATATACAATTAACGAGATGATAAAATGAAACTTAGTATTATCATACCTACATTTAACGAAGAAGAATACCTTCCTAAATTATTAGAAAGTATTAAATCTCAAGATTTCACCGATTATGAAATTATTGTTGCAGATGCACAGTCCAATGATAATACTAGAGAAATAGCTAAAGAACATGGTTGTATTGTTGTAGAGGGAGGCCTTCCAGGACTTGGAAGAAACAGAGGGGCTAAAATAGCTCAAGGGGAAATATTAGTATTTTTAGACTCTGATTTAGAATTAACAGAAAATTATCTAAATGATGTGATTAAAGAATTCGAATCAGAAGATTTAGGAATAGCCATTACTCAAATGACTCCTTTATCTGAAAGTAAAAGGGACATATACATTCATGATTTAGCTAACTGGTTTATGATAGCTGTTGAGAATATTAAACCTCATGGCGCAGGTTGTTATGGAATCATCACAAAAAAAGAACTGCATGATGAAGTTCAGGGATTTGACGAGAATTTGAGTTTTGGTGAAGATACCGATTATATTGAAAGAGTAGCTGAAATAAGCCAATTTAAAGTATTGAGAAATGCTAAAATAGGAGTTTCTACAAGAAGGCTTGAAGAGGAAGGTTTATACACCTTACTTAAACAATATGGAAAAAGTACAGTAAATGATTTTAGAGGAAAAAGAACTTCAGCAGAGGATTTAGGCTATGAATTTGGCCATGACCCTATAGAGGCACTTGATAGTGTGGAAATGGAAAAAATAGCTGAAAAATCTGGAAATATAAATTTAAAAGATAAAATAAATAAGTTTAAAGATAAAAATCATAAAGCTAATGAATTAATAGAATACACCGAAGAAAACACCGGCATTATTAAAAAGGAAGCACTGGGTTTTGAAGGTGAAAGGAAAAAAATATTCTATTCAGTTTGTGGAGAAGGAATGGGACATGCAATTAGAAGTAGTGTTATTTTAGAACATTTAACTAAAAAGTATGATGTTTACATCTTCTCAAGCGATAGATCTTATAAATTTTTATCCAGAAAATTTGATAATGTTTTTGAGATTGGGGGATTCAATACTGTTTATGAAAACAATGTTGTTAGAACTAAGAAAACATTCTTTAAAGCATTAAAAGCAAACCCCACTAACTTGAAAGAAGGGTACACTGTATTATATAAAGAATGCAGAAAAATAAAGCCAAATATAATTATTTCCGACTTTGAAAACTATGCAGGAATATTAAGTAAACTTATGAACATTCCTTTAATTAGTTTAGATAATATCCATATGATTACTCAATGCGAATATGATTACCCTCCCAACCATAGGACAGATATGCTAACTGCAAAGGCAGTAACCAAGTCTTATATTTTAAGACCTAAAAGGCATATAATAACAACTTTCTTTTACCCTCCACTTAAGCATCCGAAAATGACTGCTCTTTACCCTCCGGTTCTTCGTGAAGAAATAATGAAATTAGAGCCTGGCGAAGGAAATCATGTTTTAGTTTACCAAACTGCCGAGTCAAGCATAAACCTTATGGAAGAACTTAAAAAGTTAGATTATAAATTTATTGTTTATGGTTTTAATAAAGATGAACTTGATGAAAACTTAACTTATAGAGCATTTAATGAAGATCAAATTTATGAAGATATGAGAACTGCTAAAGCTATTATAGTAAATGGGGGTTTTACCATGATTTCAGAGGCAATTTATCTTAAAAAGCCTATTTATAGTACTCCTGCTCATAAAAACTTTGAACAGATTTTAAATGGATTTTACGTTGAAAAATTAGGCTTTGGAGAATACCATGATAATTTAGATGTTAAAAAGATTGAAAAGTTCTTAAATAACCTTGAAACATACCAAGAAAACTTAAATAAAGTTAAAGCATGGGACAATACTGAAATCTTAAAAGATTTAGATTTAAGTATTGAAAAGTATTCAAGACTTGATTATTAGTTTTTAAGTTAGTTTTTTAATTTAAAAATAATTATTTTTACTATTTTAAGTATTTTAGATAGTTTTAACTATTTATGATTATTTTCACTATTTTAGATATTCTAGATAGTTTTAACTATTTATGATTAGTTTTTATATTTTAAAAGTAGAAAAGTTTAAAAACCATAATAGTTTTTATATAAACGAACTAAACATGAAAATCTAAAACAAACAATTAAGTGATAGGTAATAAAAATAATTAAAAAAAGTAAAAAAGCAAAAAGAGAAAAATAATTAAGAGTGATTGCTCCTAACTATTTGAGAAAAATTCGATTAATCTCTTTTTAAAGTTTATAAAAAATAGGTGATTTTAAAGAGTTACACCCATTTCTAATTGTTCAGTAAGTTCTTTATATCTGTTACGGATAGTTACTTCAGTTACACCTGCAACATCTGCAACGTCTCTTTGAGTTTTTCTCTCACCTAATAAAACAGATGCAATGTATAATGCAGCAGCAGCTACACCAGTTGGACCTCTGCCAGAAGTTAAACCTTTTTCCATTGCTTTTTCAATGATTTCAATAGATCTAGATTGTACTTCACCAGATAAACCAAGTTCAGTTGCAAACCTTGGAACATAGTCTACTGGAGATGTAGGAGGTAATTTAATATTTAATTCTCTTGTTAAAAATCTGTAAGTTCTTCCAACTTCCTTTTTACTTACTCTTGAAACTTCTGCAATCTCATCTAAAGTACGAGGCACTTTACATCTTCTACAAGCTGCATATAAAGAAGCAGCTACCACACCTTCAATACTTCTTCCACGAATAAGCTTATTTTCTACAGCGCTTCTATAAACAACAGACGCCGCTTCCCTTACACTTCTTGGAAGGCCTAATCTTGAAGAGTCTCTGTCTAACTCACTTAATGCAAAAGCCAAGTTACGTTCAGTAGCACCAGAGATTCTGATCTTTCTTTGCCATTTTCTTAAACGATACCATTGAGCTCTGTTTCTTGCAGGAATATCTCTACCATAAATATCTTTATTCCTCCAGTCAATCATAGTACTTAAACCTTTATCGTGAATAGTGTAAGTGATAGGAGCACCTACTCTTGTACGTTTGTCTCTTTGCTCATGATCAAATGCTCTCCATTCCGGACCCATATCTACAAGGTTTTCATCAATAACTAAGCCGCAGTTAGCACAAACTACTTCTGCCCTTTCATAGTCACCAATTAAATCTGTTGATCCGCATTGAGGACATACTGTTTGTTTTTCACCATCAGAGCCCTCTTTTTTTCTTCTTCTAGAAGTTCTTTGAGAATTTACAAGAACCTCATCAGATAATCCTTCTTTCGTGTTCTCCTCTCCTATTAAAATTAATTTGATAGTTTTCTCTAAAAATCAATAGAGAATAAAGTTTTTTTTAAATTGAACTATTTATTTCTTCTTTTCTTAAAAGTGGATTTTCTACTTTTAAATTTTCTAGAGTTAGATTTTGAATTTTTTCTAGAATTCCTCTTGTTTTTATCTCTCTTATTGATTTTATCCATTTCATTTTTAGTAGAAACAAATAGTTTTTCACCATGTCTACTTTCAAGATCCCTTCTATTTACTGACCTAAAAATATTAACAGAAACATATGGTTTTTTAACAGGGCCAAAAATAGAATAAACCTTACCTATTTTTTCTTTATCATTAGTAAAAACAAAAGCTCCTGCTGGAGGAGTCTTGGTGGTTTTAACAATAAGCTTTCCAGAATTAGCAAGGTGTGAAATATTTCCTAAAAATTTCATAAAAAATCACTTAAAAATAAACTTAGTACAAGATAATATAAAGGCCCTATAATATATAAATGTTTCGATGCCTTTATATATAAAAAAAATTCTTATTAAAAAGTATTTCTAAAAAATCTTAATAATAAGTTTTTAATACTTTAATTTTTATTCTTTAATCTAATAAACAATTGATTAAAAATAATTAAAAAATTAACTAAGTGTTTAATGCCAAAATTTCTTCATTTAAATTAATGACATTCATTACTATTTGAAATAAACAAAGAACTATTAAGTTAAGAATTTATTAAAAATATTTATAAAATATTAAAAATATTTATAAAATATTAAAAATATTTATAAAATATGAGACTGTAAAATTTTATAGGCTTTTTTTATTTTTTTATTTTTTTCTTCGTTAAATAAAAATAGGTTATTTTTTTCTTTAATTTTGAAATAAAGGATTTAAAAATAGTAAATTACTTAAATAAGTGAGGACAAATAATATTTTATGACTAAACAAAACAAATTTGTCCTCAATACTAATATAAACTTCATACAACTTAAACTTTTTGATTTTAAAAATGAAAAAATAAATCCCAATGAAATTATTGAGAAAAGGCTCAATAAAAGACCAAAAATTAAAAATAATA
>NZ_FOTL01000043.1 GCF_900114585.1 Methanobrevibacter olleyae
TGACTATTTTAAAAACTTTGTTGATTTAAAAATTTTTTTAATAAAGATTAGTAGTTTTTAGAGTTTTTTCTTAAAAATTCTTTGATTTTTATTTAAAAATAGTGAAATTTAATAAAGGGTTGGAGCAAAGTTTTTATAATGATAAAACAAAAAACAATTGCTTCAAATAGTATTTTAGATGTTGAACAATATATTTTGCGATTTTTATGATGATTTTGTTCTTTCAGATTCTCATTTTGTAAGATTATTTAATTCTTCTTGTGAAGTTTTTAAATCATTTGATTTAATTTTTAAAAAGGATATTTCTTATTTTAGGATGATTATGTCATATGTCCTTTTTTATGGTACTTGGCATGTTTAATTTCTGACTATATTTTGGAAGTTTGGAATGATCTTTGTAAAATCTTTTAAAAAGTTCTTTAGGATTAGTATTTTCTCATTTAAACGATTGAAAATTGATTATTTGTTGATGAAAACATCTTAGAGTTTGATTTAGGTTATTGCTTGGCTTTATTATATATTTGTATGTGGAGTGGGACACAATGGAAAATGTATAAAAGCTTTATTTATCATTTAAAAGATAGAAATTTGAAAGAACAACTAATAAAATTGAAATATGCTTTTTAAGAAACTATGCCTAAATCAAGAAAAAGAACTTTTAAGACTATTCATGGTGTTTTAAAGAGAATTTATCCCAGAGATTTGATTTGGAATGAAAATCGAAAACTTAATCAAGTTCATCAACAAAGTTTTTGAAAGAGCCAAATAGTTAGCTTTATATATAGTTTTGAATATAAATATATACATTCTTACTTTATCTTGCAGTAAGAATCATTAATTAACTTGCTTATTTATGAGAATTTTATTCTCACATTTAAAAATAAATAAAAAATATATTTAATATTTATTTGAAAAAAAATACAAATTTTTATTAAATTCATCTCTTTATCAAGCAGCGGTTAGCTTGTTTTTTGAGTTTCAAATTTTAATAAAATTATTCCATTAGATTAGTTTATGGAAATTTAACTTAGAAAATTTAGTTTAGAATATAAGTTATTTATCTTATGGATATGAAGTTATTTTAATAGTTACATATATTAGGGAAAAAATAATATAAAGGAGATATTGTTATGGCTATTTGTCAAGGAAAATCAACCAGATCTCCATCTGGTGCTAGAAGAGTTGCAAATCGTGGAAAAAGGAAATCTGAATTAGGTAGAGAATCTGCAGAAACTAGATTAGGTGAAAAAACCTTAAGAAAAATCAGAACCCGTGGTGGAAACGAAAAACACAGATTAGCTGGAGATAGGAAAATCAATGTTATTGATACAGAGGGTAAAGCTCACACTGTAGAAATTTATAATGTAATTGAAAACAGAGCAAACCCAAACTACGTAAGAAGAAACATCATTACTAAAGGTGCTATTGTAGAAACTGAAATCGGTAATGCAAAAGTTACTTCTAGACCTGGTCAAGATGGTGTTATCAACGGAGTTATTGTAGATTAATTTCCAAGCTTTTTAGCCTTCGGCTAAAAACCTTGACCAAAACTTTTTTTTATTTATACTTATTTTAATGATTTAACTATTTTTTAATTATTTCTTAGTTATTTTAGTATTTATTAATTTTTTATTTTTCTTTTGTTTTTATTATTTTAATGATTTTTTTTTAAACTTTGGAAATATTTATTTAATATTAAATTAATATATGATAATGTTATATATTATATAAGCTAATATTGAAAATAGAAGGTATAAAAATCTCTAATTTAAATAGAAAAACATGTTTTAAAGATTCTTTGCTTTTTATTGTTTATTTTAATTATTTACACATTTAAGGAGATAGAATGAAAATAGGAATGTCACATGGTGCTGGTGGAGAGGTTATGGGAAATTTAATCTCTCAAACCATTCTTAATAATTTATCAAAAAAAGCAGTTGAGGGAGGATTAGGCTTAGATGCATTAGATGATGGAGCAACAATTCCTCTTGGCGATTATGAAATCGTTGTAACAACTGATGGTCATACTATTAATCCATTGTTCTTCCCTGGGGGAGATATCGGAAGAATTTCTGCAGCAGGAACTATTAATGATGTTTCTGTAATGGGTGCAAAACCTTTAGCTATTTCTAATGCTATGATTTTGCAAGAAGGATTTTCAATTGAGGATTTAGATAAAATTATTAAATCTTTAAGTGATACTTGTGAAGAAGTGGATGTTGCAGTTATTACTGGAGATACAAAAGTTATGGAACAAGATAAACTTGATGGAATTGTTATTGTAACTACTGGTATTGGAATAGCTAAAAAAGGAGAAGTTATTAAAGATTCTACTTTAAGTGTTGGAGATAAGATAATCATCACTGGAAGTGTTGGAGATCATGGAATGAGCTTAATGTCATTTAGAGAAGGATTTGGCTTTGAAACTGAATTAAAATCTGATGTTGCTCCGATTTGGGGAATTGTTTCTAAAGCTCTTGAAGTAGGTGGTGTAACTGCTATGAAGGATCCAACTCGTGGAGGTCTTGCAAATTGTATTAATGAAATGGCTCGTAAATCTGGAGTTGGAGTTATGATTCAAGATGAAGCTATTCCAGTTAAAGAAGCAGTTAGAGCAGCATCTGATATGTTAGGAATTGATCCATATGAAGTTGCAAATGAAGGAAAAGTTTTAATGGGTGTAAAAGCTGAAAAAGCTGAAGAAGTATTAGCAGCTATTAAAACTGATAAATATGGTAAAGATGCAGCTATTATTGGAGAAGTCATTGATGATGATAAAGTATTAATTGAAACAGGTATTGGTGGTGTAAGGATTTTAGAAACTCCTATAGCTGATCCTGTTCCAAGAGTATGTTAAATTTTATAAAATTTGTTTATTTATTAACTTATTTGCTAATGTTTATTTATTAATTTATTTATATTATATAGATGGTGATTTGATGGATTTATTTCTTAAAAGAGTTGTAGCATATATTCTTGATTTCTTTGTAGTTTCTGCATTTATGTGGATTATATCTTATTTTGCATATTTCTTTATAAACTATTTAAATATGTTTCAAATTTATCATTATTTTGTATTCATTCTCCCAATATTAATTTTGACCTATTTCACAATTTTAGAGAAGAATTTAGGTGCAACTGTTGGTAAAAGATTGATGTTTATTGAGGTTAAAACAACAATACCAAAGAGAGAAAGAACTGGAAGAGATTACTCAATAACTTATTCTCAAGGATTGATTAGATCTATTTCTAAAATTTACTGGTTCCCAATTATTTTTGATGTAATTCTTGGAAAATTTACTGGTAAAACAAGACTTTTAGATGGTATTACAAGAACTACAGTTATTGAAGAGGATAGAGATGTATTTTTTGAAAATAAATAATTTTTAATTATTTGTTTTTATTACTTTATTTTTTATTTTTTCTAATTTTTTATTAAATATTTTTTTTAATCTTCAAATCTAATTATTTAGGTTAATCTTTTCAATTCATATTTCTTAATTTTAAAACTTTTTATATCATCTTTTTGAGGCATTTTTATGGAAAATAAACTTATTATTAAGGGTTCTGATAATTTAGATATTCAATATCATCCAAATATCAAAGGAATGCAAATTATTAATGGAAAAAATAATTTTCCAATAAGTTGGCTAAATACACAAGGTTATTGTGAGTATAGTTTATATTTAGAGTATTTTAAAGGAATTGCTACTCTACCGACCCAGGCAATGACTACTGGAACTGAAGAACATGCTAAATTAGAGGATAAATTTAGGGAAACTGCACAAGCATCAAGTTTTGATGATGCTTTTGAATTATCAAAAGAAAAAGAAATATTATCTCGTGAAATGTTTGTTATTGATTCTAAAGAGGGAATTCGTGGTTTTATAGATGAAATTTGGATGACTCCTGATGAAATTGTCATTATTGATGATAAACCAGGAAATAGAGCTTATGCATCATCTATTCATCAAGTTCTTGCTTATTGTTTAGCTTTTAAAAATATGGTAGCTGATGATAATCGTAAAATTAAAGGGGCATTAAGACAAAGAGGTACTGATAATATTTTTTGGAGTGAAGAATTTGATGAAAAAAATGAGGAAAGAATTAAATATTTAATCAATCGTATGCATGGTTTATTTAATGGTCAAAAGCCCTTCATACCTACTAAAAATCCTAATAAATGTAAAAAATGTAGATTCCAAAGTTATTGTGAAGAAAAAGCTATTTAATTAAGTTAATTTTTTATAAGAGTAATTAATTTAAAAATGAAAGGAATTAAAGATATATTGATTATAAAGTAAAAAAAAGAATGGGAATTAAAGATATATTGATTATAAAGTAAAAAAAAAGAATGGGAATTAAAGATATATTGTTTATTAAATAAAAAAATGAAAGGAATTAAAGATATATCACTTATAAAATAAAAATTAGGATAAATAAAAATTTTATTAATTATAAATTAAAAAGGATGAATTTAAAAATATATTAGATATATTCTTAAATTTCCATAATTGATTTTTTAGCGTCAATGACTTGGTATTGGATATTAGCCTCTTCTAAGTCCTTACTAATATTTTTACTCATATCTCCAATTGAGAAAATTAAAACATTTAATCCTTTTCTAACTGCAGATTGAGCTGCTTCACTAACTCCATATTCAATATCAACAGGAATATTTAAAGCATTAGCTACTACATGTGAACTTGTACCAATAGCTGCAACTTTATCAATAGAACTTAATCCATAATTTTTATAATTTTCTTGATAAATTCCTTTAACTAAATCTAAATCTGTTGATCTAGACCCGCCTTGTTTTATTGTAGGTAATGTAATTATTAAAATTTTACTTTCCTTTATTTCAATAGTTCCTTTAAGGTTTGTTAAAGCAACATCAAAGCCTTTTTTAGTATCTAATATTACATCAGCGTATGCATCAGTTTGAGCATTAATAGAGGCATATAATTTACCATCTTCCATATATAAACCTACTTCATCTCCTTCTTTTAAATCTTCTTTTGCAATTGCTGGCCAAGTGGATTTATAATATGTCATAGTTTCAAGAACACTATCTGAGTATTTTCTTAAAGTTATTGCATCTTTTTTTACCTTAGCAATTCCTTTTTGAGTTATCTTATATGGTGCTCTACCCTCTTTAGATGTAATATATTCAAGTTCAGTTAAGGTTTTAATATTTTCAGAAACTGCTTGGATTGTTATTCCTAAACGTTCTGCTAAATCTTTTTGTTTAAGATTTGGTTCTTGTTTAGAAATTTCTCCTAAGATTTGAAAATGAGTCAATGCTCCTCTTTTTTGTAGTATCTCCATAATAATCACTTCTTTTTTTCTATTTTAAAAAGAATTTATTTCTCTAAATTTCTATATGTTTCTTATATTATATAAAGTTTATTTTAGTTTTTTATAAAGTGTATTTGAATGTTGGATTTCATTTAAAAAATAATTATATTCATTAAAAAGAGTTTAAAAGGTATTATGATTCCTTTTCTTAAAAATAGTTTTTTAATAATTGCTATTATTTTTTTAAAAATAGTTTTAATAGGGTTATTATTCATTTTATTAAAAAATAGTTTCTTATAATTGTTATTATTTTTTTAAAAATAGTTTTAGTTAATTGAAGAAAATATGATGGCTATTGAATTAGTATTCAATAGCTAATTTACCTTTTAATTTTTCATTCATTAAATTTAAAAATTCATCTTTTTTATCTTTTGGTATGTAAGCTCCACAAGCTACATTATGCCCTCCACCATTTCCTCCTAAACTTTGAGCTACTTCTCTAATTATTTCTCCAAAATGAATTCCATCATAAGCTAAAAGTCTTGAGCAACGAAGAGAAATCTTTAAATCTTCATTTTCTTCACTAATTTGTGTAAAAGCAATTATTGGCTTTCTCCAATCCCCATAACTAAGAATCATTCCAGCAATTGTACCAACAACATTACTTCTTATGCCAGTTCCATCAAAGTATTGTAAATTATCCATTTCTATAATTGATTTACTTTCACCAATACTTTGTATATTCTTTGCTAAATAAGCTCTATGTGTTTTTGATATAATTTCAAGTTCATCAAGTGCATCTACTCGATTTCCCCCTAATATTTTTAATGCAACATCTGATCTATCGTTTCTTACACATGCATTCATTGCTGTAGAGAATTCTGAAGCATCTCTTAAGAAGGTACGATTGTCTTCTTTTAAAAACTCATAACTATCTGCTATTACTAATTTTGGAACATAGATACTGTATTTTGGTGGAATTTCCAAAGAAATCATTTTAATTAGCTCACTAATCAATAATTTTTTCTGATTATCATTTAAATCACTAAGAGTAGTAGCTTCGTCATTTGTATTTCTTAGAGGTATCTTGAGTTTTTTTATTAAAGCTATTGTTTCATTTTGATTATTAGTAATTGGCAATTTGACATCACTGAAATAGGATAAGGCTGCAAATAAGGGTCTTGTTTGTTTACCATATAAGGATAAATCGGTTTTTGAACTAACTAACCCTTCTTCTTTAGCATCTTTAAGAATAGCATTATTTAAACCTTCTAGTTTTCCAGTTTTACTATTTTGCATATCTCCAATAGCTGCTAAAACTCCAATCCAACTTAAATCTTTAAAACCAAATTCCTTTGCAAGAAGATAAGAAAGTCCTCCACCACAAATTTCTTGTGAACCGTCTATTCCATAAAATATAGGGTTTATTTCTAAATAAGTATAATCTACTTTTTCACAGTAGTCAATATCTCTTAAGGGAGGGTGATGATCAAGAATAATTATTTTAGAATCTTTATTTGCATTTTTATCTACTGGCTGTCCAGATCCTAAGTCTGAAAATATTGTTAACTCATGTTCAATCGGTAAATCTTCTAAAACATCTAAGTTAACTATTTCAATTTCGTAATTTTTCCATAATCTTTTTCCTAATCTTTCTAAAATACTTGTTAGAATAGCTCCAGAAGATATTCCATCGCAATCTGTATGGCTGTAAATTTTTATATTATCAGAATTTTCAAGTAATTCTTTTGCTTGTTCATATCTTTTTTTCATTTCTGGTGGTAATGTTTCTCTCATTTTAACGCCTTAATTTTATTTAAATTAATTTTGAATGATTTATTTATTTTTAGATATTTAGCAATATTCGAATATTTAGAATATTATCTTCTTTTTCTTGCCTTTTTATCTTTTTTATTATGCCTATTATTTTTTTTATTTTTTCGCATTTGTTTAATGGTATTGGATAAATTTATAAGAATTTCTTTTTTACTATCATCACTAGTAATTATTATTCTTCCAGATTTATTATACCATTCTCCAGGATAAGCCTTATCTTCTTCAGCATAATACTTGTATTTTAATCTTTGAGTAGCCTTTACAATTTCTTTAATTCTTGGCTCTAGAATAGCATACTCTTTAGATATCTTTCTACCTTCATTTAAAGATTTTTCAGCATCTAAATATATTGGCCAAATCATTACATCTTTCATTTTTTACCTCTTATTTTGTTTCTTATTTATAATATGTTAGTATGATATTAATTATTTTTTATTTTTCTAATTTTTTAGATTTAATTTTTTGTTTTAAGATTTAATTTTTAATAATGTTTTTATTAATTTGAGAATTAATTTATATTTTAATCCATTTTTACATCCTTTTTCTATTAGTTTAATTTCATTAAAAAATATTTTATTTTCTTCTTTAGAATTATCTCTACTTAAC
The DNA here is from genome assembly GCF_900114585.1 of Methanobrevibacter olleyae. Taxonomy (NCBI): domain Archaea; kingdom Methanobacteriati; phylum Methanobacteriota; class Methanobacteria; order Methanobacteriales; family Methanobacteriaceae; genus Methanobrevibacter; species Methanobrevibacter olleyae. The sequence goes on from NZ_FOTL01000043.1 coordinate 7,741, forward strand.
CATAAATTAATCCAATTTAATAAATAAGGATTTAAAAACAGATCTTTATTTTTTATATTATTTTTATCACAAAGCTCTGAAACTAATTTATACGCTTTTAATGAATCATCAACCAATCTAAAATTAATATTTTTTGTAATAGATTTATCTTCTACTTCTAATCTCATAAAATAATTATAAACGACTTTATTATTTAAGAATAAAATCCCATTTTCACTTTTAATATATGCCTCTAGTAAAAAGTTTAAATCTTCTGCAGATACATAATCTGGAAATTTAATATTGTTCTTTTTTATAAGTTCTGTTTTATAAATCTTTGACCAGAAGGATGGCAAAATTTTTAAGATAATTATTTCATCTTTATTTTCTTCATTAAAGTTTTTTATAAATATTTCTTCATTATTTTCTTTATTTATAGAAGAACCATAGAAAAAGTAGCTAATAATATTTTTCCAAATAAACCCTAATGCTCCATTAAAATTAGAACCTTTTATTAAATCATCATAATAATCAATGTATGGTTTATCTAAGCAGTCTATATAGGGAGTGTATGATTTTCGTATAATATCTTCTTCTGGGTAATGTCTTAAATACCTTCCAAATGCTATATCGCAGTTATATTTTTCAATTTTATTATATAATATTTCACAAGCATCTTTAGGATAAGTATCATCTGAGTCAATAAACATTAGATATTCTCCATTTACATAATCTAATGCAATATTACGAGGTCCATATGCTCCTCCCATATTTTTATCTAAATGAATTGATTTTATTGTCTCTTTATTAGTTTGTTTATTGATTTTTTCTTTATAATCTTCGATGATTTCTTTTGTTTTATCTATGGAGCAATCGTTAGCTATTATAATTTCTAAATTTTCAATACCTATTGTTTGCTCTAAAACTGAATCTAAAGTAATAGGAAGATATTTCTCTCCATTGTAAACTGGTATTATTATACTTATTTTAAATTCTTTAATAGAAATTCCTCCTAACTAAAAATTATTCTATAAAATTATTTTTTTTTTAAAAGATGATTGTTGTTATGAAAAATTGAAATAATTGCTTATTTTTAATTTTTATTATTTAGTTCTCTAAACATTAAATCTATCATGTCTTTTACTGTGTATCTTTCTGGATAAATGTGTTTTATATTGTATTTATCAAGTATTTTTCCAGTGATTGGTCCAATAGCTACTGTGAGAATTGAATTTGACAATTTTTCAACTAATTGTTCTTTTTTATTATCTTCAGCTACTTTAAAGAGATTTACTACAGTTAAAGGACTTGTAAATGTTATTCCATCTATTTTTTCATCTAAAATGTCTTGGATTAAATTTTTTATATCTTTTTTATCCTCTGGAATAGTTGATTTATAACTTTCTGCTAAGATTACTTCAGCCCCCATCTCTTTAAGCTCTTTAGGTAAAATAGTCCTTGCAGAAAATGTACGAGGTACACCAACAATTTTATTATTTAAGTCGATTTTTTCAAATTCTTCAAGCAATCCTTCTGCAGTATAATCTTTTGGTATAATATCTATATGAAGTTGTTTATTCATAGCTAACTCGGCAGTTTTTGTACCAATAGTTGCAATTTTACAATTAGGATTTAATTTTCTAATAAAATCTGGATAGAACTTAAATATAGAATCAATTGAACTAACTGATGTAAAAATCAACCAATCTAATTCATTAGATCTTTTCATCAATTCTTTTAATGAATCGGTATTTTCTAATTTTAATTCAAGGGTAGGAACAATTACTGCTTCTCCTCCATAATTTTCTATAAATTCTTTTGCAGCATCAGATCTTTCTTTAGGTCTTGTAATAGCTATCTTCTTCACCATATTTCCACATCTTAAAAATTATAATTAATATTGCTTGAAATTGTCTATTGTTTTATAGATATTTATTTATACAATCTATATTATACAATCTATTTAATACTTATTTAAATTTATATAATACTTATTTCTTAAATTATATATGTATAGAAATATGTATAAATTTTTTCTAAAAAATATAAATTTAATAATATAAATTAATAATTATTATTTTTCTTTTTTAAAAAATAATTATTTTGGTTAAGAAATTTAATTTTTTTTTAAAATAATTATTTTGGATAAAAAATTTAAAATCTAATTATGGCTATTAGGGGATATTGATGAAAATTTTATTTTTAAACTTACCATATAAATTTAATATAAGTAGAGCAAGTAGATGGCCTGAGAAGACTAAATCAGGTACTTTATACTATCCTTACTGGTTAGCATACTGTGTAGGACTATGTGAGAAGGAAGGATATGAATGTAAATTAGTGGACTGTATTACAAAAGAATATTCAATTGAAGATACAATCGAAGAAGTTAAAAATTATCAACCTGATTATATTATGTCTGAGATAACAACTCCTACATCTAGTTATGATTATAAAGTTATTAATGCAATTAAAGAGGCTTATCCTAAGGCTAAAATAATGATTGGAGGAACTCATGCAACTATTTTACCTGATGAGGTACTTAATGAATGTTTAGGTATTGATTATATTCTTCGCCAAGAATATGATTACACAGTAGGGGAGATAATATCTTGTGATGATATTTCAAATGTTAAAGGAGTTTCTTATAGAGTCAATTCTGAGGGTGTAGATATTGGAAGTTTAGATGATATTAATTTGCTATCTGATTTTAGCTTATCTGATTCTATTAGTTTTGAAATTAGACATACCGAAGATAGGGAGCCATTAGAAGATTTGGATAGTATTCCTTATGTTTCAAAGGTTTATAAGAAATATTTAAACTTTGATGATTATGCTTATGCATTTGCTCAAAAACCAATGATTCAAATTGTATCATCAAGAGGATGTCCTAATCAATGTAATTTCTGTAGTTATCCCTCAACAATGGGTGGGAGAATATATAGAACAAGATCTGTAAGTGATTTAGCAGATGAATTCGAGTATATTTTAAATGAACTTCCTGAAATTAAAGAGATCTTTATTGAAGATGATACCTTTACTATAGACCAAAAAAGAGTAGTTGAGTTTTGTGATGAAATCATAGAAAGAGCTTTAAATCCAGTTTGGTCTTGTAATACAAGAGTTGATTTAAGTTATGAGACTATGAAAAAAATGAAGGATGCTGGTTGTAGGTTACTTGTTTGTGGTTATGAATCTGGTAACCAGGATGTTTTAAATGAGATTAAAAAGGGAATTACCCTTGAACAATCTAGGGCTTTTGCAGAAAATGCAAGAAAATTAGATATTAAGGTATTTGGATGCTTTATGATTGGCCTTACAGGAGATAGCATTGAAACAATTAATCAGACTTATAAATTTGCACAATCTGTTTATCCAGATATGTGTTTTTTCCAGCAAGCTGTTCCTTTCCCAGGTACGGAATTCTACAAATGGGCTAAGGAAAATGGTTATTTAATTACAGAAGATTATTCTAACTGGTTAAATGGTGATGGCTATTTAAATTGCCTTGTAGATTATCCTTATGCAGATCACAGGGAAATTGAAAAGTTAAGAGACAATTTAATGAGTAAGTATTATTTTTCATTTGCATATATTGTGAAAACTTTCTTAGCAAATCTCAGTTGGATAGAATTTAAAAGAGTTATGAGGGGAGGAACTCGATATATTTTCTTTAGAATAAAAAAAGTTTTAAATAGGTCTAATAACTTAGAGTAATTTTAAAAAACTTATAAAATTTTACAAATTCAAATTTTTAGAAAAATAGATTTTATTAATATATTATTTAAAAAGAAAAAAAGAAAAAAGCCTATAAAGTTGTGATAAGCTTTTGATTAAAATTATAAGGACTGAAGTCCATTAGAAGGCTGTTTATTCTATATCAGAATATAATAAACCATATGCTCTGTTTTGGAAAAATGCAATATATACTGAGAAGATAGAGGTTAAAATTCCACCAATAATTTCAGAGTATTGTGCAATTAAAGAGCCTATAAGTGATAAAACTACACCTATAATTCCTACAATTATAATTACTAAAAGAACTTTTACAATTCCAATTTCAGAGATATCTTTTAATGCCTCACCAATATTTAAAGCATAGCCTAAACTTTCGGTTTTTGCTAATCTGCATTGACCCATCATTAAAGCTAAAGCAAAGAAAATAAATATTATAATACCTACAATAGCTAAGTATTCATTTATAGCTGCTAAAATTGCCATTAATATAATTGGGATAATCATATAAACAAAGGATACAACAACTAATTTTGCACCGTTTATAATTTGTCTTACAGGATCAATTTCAGGAGCTCCATCTTCTCTATTAATAGCTATTTTTATAACATCTAATATATAACCTGCAATAAGTAATAATACTGCAAATGCAATAATGATTCCAATGATTCCTAATCCACCTGCTAATGCAACACTATCTGTAGTAGCAACTATTCCTATTCCAACACCAGTAATAATTAATGCAAAAAATGCAACAATACAAAGTACTACATAAATTACAAGTGCTTTAATATTATTAATAGGATATCTTAATGACTCAGTAATAATTTCACTAATTTCCATAATTAAACACCTCATTTTTTTTAATATCACTCATAAACTTTAAAGTATATTTGAGTAAATACTAAATTTATTTTTAAGAGGTTGTAAAATTTTATAGGCTTATTTTATTTTTATGTGATTTTTTGTCCAGTTTTTCATTTGGTAGTCTAAAAATGTTAGAATTCCATTTTTAGTTTTGTAAGTTTTCTTAATTTTTTCTGGATTTGTTTGTCTGTAGTAATTTTCTACTTTATTTGATGTTTTTTCAATATTTTCATCATCTAAGTATTCTATGTATCTTTTGAAGTGATTTAAGACATGTTTGTTTACAAATTGCATTAAAACTTCTGGAATCGAATCATTAATTTTCTATAATAATTTTTAAATTTTTCAATCGCTTTTTTTGAAGAATTTTGTTTAAAACAATTTTTTAA
>NZ_FOTL01000044.1 GCF_900114585.1 Methanobrevibacter olleyae
AAATCATAGAGTATTGAAAACATAGAAAATAAGAACAAAAAATGCTCTAATTTTTAGAAAAAATCTAGGACCCTAAAATATTTGAAAACTTTCCTTTTTATTCAGTTCTTCATTGATAGAATTTAAATAAGAAAAAAATAAATTTTGTAATTGTGGCTGTAAATGTGCCTCAGGCTCTTCAATAATTAATGATAAAAAAAGTGAATCTTCTTGTTCTTTTAGAATAGAAAGTCTACTTAATAAAATAGACATATAAATTATATTATTATATCCCAAACCATTTTGATTTAACTCTAAAGACGAACTGAAATTGTTTATTAAAGGTATAATAATTTTTAAATTTTTACAATACTCTTCAAAATCTTTAGATAAAGAAGTTATCCCAATATTTAAATTATTATCATCAAATGTCAAATTTGTCAAATGATTATTAATATATTCTTCATTTACATCTTCAACAAAATCTAAAAAGGAGCTATTCTGAATTCTATTATTTAAATCATCAATCATTTTGTCTTTATCATATTCTTCTGAAAATTTTTTCTCATCAATATCTGATAAAAATTGTCCTAAAATATTAAATCTTCCAGGACTTAAATATTTTTTAGCATCTCTTAAAGCACCTAAATAAACATTAATAAATAATTGGAAAATTTCATTAGGTATATTCTGACCTTCATTTTCCCCACCCCAAATAGTACTATTGATTTTTCCTATAGGTGATTTATTGTTTAAATTAAACCTAAAATGAATATCTAAAGCATCTGTATTAGCATTATATAACTCTATAAAACATGCTCTTTCGTAGTCATTATTAATACTAAATGATAAATCAAATTCAATGTCTTCAGAAGGACAATATATATTAAAATCTTTTTTAGATACTCTTAATGCATTATGTTCTTTAAAACTCAAACAAATACGAAGAGCATCTAAAACTGATGTTTTACCTGCATTATTTTCACCAATTAAAATATTAATACCTGAACTAAAATTTAATGTAGTTTCTTTGATTCCTCTGAAATTTTTTATCCTAAAAGTTTTTAAATACATTTTATCCCTTATAAAAATAAAAAAACATTTAATTTTCTCTAATAAAAGGCATGTTGTCTATTTTATCTAAATCATTCTTTAATGCATAATATGCATACATAGAAAAAAGAGCAGAAATAACAGATAAGATAAAACCCTTTTTTATACTATTTTCAAGTTCTTTATATACAAAATTAGTTTTATTAGCCAAAATTTTTGGAGTCTTTACCTCAGACAAGCTACCCACCTTTATTAAAAATTTAAAATAGAAAATATTAATGTTGATATTTTTATATTTATTACTAATTAAAGTTTTATAATTTTATAATGTTATTTCAAATTTGAAATTATATAAATAGTTAAATTAAATTCATTTTCTTAAAATATAGGGCTTGTAAAAAAGTTTAGGCTTAAAAATACAAATTTGTTGTTTATTTAATAGATAAAGTAGTTAAAAATAAATTTAAGCCTATAAAATTTTAAAGTCCCCAAAATGTAAAGAAAAATGGAAAAAATAATTTTAAAAAAATCATATTTAAAATGTTAAATATACTATAAAAAATAACATAAATATATGAAATTTACTATTAATTAAAGTTTAAATAATTAATAAAATATAAAAATTAATATGAAATCTATTAGTTTAAAATCTGTCCCTTTAATAATAAGTAGTATAATAATAATTTTTATAATTTTGTTTTTCTTAAATATAATTAAAGAAAACAACATTTCATTATCTTTATCCATAATTTCAATTATCATTTCATTATATACAATATACAAAACTGACGAACAACTTAATAAACAAATTAACACATCTAAAGAATTGTTATTAGAAGAATTATTATTTGATAAAAAACAAGAAGCTGTTTTATTATTAATTAAGGAACTTGACAAATATAAAACAGTTATTGATACTGAATACATTAATTCACATGACAAAGAAATCTATTATAATACTCTAGAAGAAGTGGAATATTTCATAACAAATATTGTAAATTTTATTCATAACATAAAATTCTCATTACATTTCAATTATTATTCTAAAGAAGTACAAGAATTAATAGATAAATTTATTGATTATTCCAATGAGCACTTCGATAAAGAATATTTTGAAATGTCTGATACCCCATTTAAAGATAATAAAGATTATATAGAATCACTAGATTTATTAAAAGAAATATATAATAATTTAAAAAAAGAAATAGGAAAAACTGTTTAAATTTTGAAATATATCAAGATTTTTCCTCATTTATACGTTCAAGAATCTCATGAATAATTTCCTCAACAGTAAATTTTTTAGTAGATAATGCTCTTATCAAAGGAATAGATCCATCAAATTTTTCTAAATCTTCAATAGTTAAATCATGTAAGATAGGTAATACTTTTTCTTCATCATAAAAATCTAAAAATATGTTATCATATTCATAATTAGTCCATTTACTTTTAAAAAAATCTTCTGAAAATATTACAACTGCATAATTACTACTTTTTATACCCTTACTAATCCTTTTTCTTAAATTATGACCTATTTTTACAATATCATCATCATACCATACAGATAAACCTTTTTGTTTTAATAAATTAACAAATTCTTTCACAAAATCTTCCTTATCTTCAGATGAGTGAGAAACAAAAATATCATATTCTTTTTTATTAATAGATTTATTTTTATTATTAGAATCACTATTAAAATTTGAACCTTCAATAATACTAAATAGCTTATTAAATTCTTCTGAAATTATTTTTCTTCTCTCTTTATATCCTCCTTGTGATTGCATATAATATCTAAAATGCTTTGGATTTCTTTTCAAGAAAATAGGCATATCTTTAAAATAATTACAAGTTAAAAATTTTTTACGAAACAATGAATATTCTTCAAAACCATCTTTTTTTAAATTTTCAGTAGCTAAATCAATCAATAAATCTTCAAATCTTTCAAGAAAGTTTTCAATTTGGTTAACATTATAACTATTATCTGAATCAAAATTTTTTATAGTTTCATAATCGTATAATCTTTCAAAACCTTTATAAATCAAATCTCTTCTTTCTTTATAACCCCCTATTTCTTGCATATATGCTCTAAAAAATTGAGGTTTACGATTTTTTATTATGAAATCTGGAATAAAATCTTTTAAATAATCATAAGATAATAATTTTTTTCTATATATTATGTAATCATTAGATTCATTTTCATTATATGTAGCCAAATCAATTAATAAATCTTCAAATCTTTTTAAAAAAATTTCTAAATCCTCCATTTTAACACAACCTAATCTATCCTAAAATTTAATAACATCACTTTCATTATAAATATCAATCCAAGAGAATACTGAAACATTAAAAATTTTTAATTACCCTATATTTTCTATTAAAAATTTGCATTGAAAATTATTCAAATACATATACTAATCAACTTTAAAGTTAAATAATTATTCTTATCTGAAACAACACATTTGTAAAAAAGATTTTATTAATTAGGAAAATATAAATTTAATAAAATTAGTATCAATCATTCCTAATTCATTAGATAAATTTCCATTTAATCATTTTATTCACTTTAATCCATTTAGTTAATATATATGTAAGTTGTGAATATAAATTTGCTACCTATAGAAAGTATAGTTTTAAAAAAAGGCTTTGTTGAAATCCTTATTTTGTAATTAATGGAATTGATTTGTGGATGTTATACATCAAACATTGAATTTAGTTTCTTTATTTGATAAATTAGTATCTTTACTTCTATTAATTCCACCAAATATCCTTTTAATCATACTAAATACACTTTCAAGATTGTTTCACTTTGAATATATTGGTTTACGGAAAACATACCACTCATCTTTCTGAAATTACCTGTTTTGACTCTTTTTCTATTGGAATGATTTTAAAAGCATTTATTTCTTCATTAATAACCATTCGTATGTTTTCAAATCATGCTCTATCTGCAACAATACAATGTGGTTTATTGCTTCATATTGCTTAAAACATGAAATTGTAAAAGATACATCATGTTTTTGGCCTCTTTGAGCTTGTAAAGACAATATTAAATGAGTGTCAGCATAGATTATAATGTGGTATTTTGTGTAGCTGTAAAGTTGAATAATAGGAAACTTTCTGAACTTTAAAATCCTATGGATTTCACTTGAAAGTTCAGTTACTTCACAAATTTCTCCGTAAGTTAAATTTAAATAAGTTTTTATACATAATATTATGAATTCAGATACATTTTTGTAAGTATGATTGGAATACTTACTGTAATAATTTGAAAATATCATTTTAGCATAATCAAATGCCTAAATGATAAAACACTCTAATTTATTCTTGTTAAATTTACTTTTAAGATCTTTAATCATCCTTTCAATGCAAGATTTTACTGGATTTTCTAATTTAAAATCCGAAAGATTTAATTGTAATGAATGAGCAAAATAAGATTGGAAATTAATATTTTTGAGTACACAATAATATTTATTTCCTTTTTTTAGTAAATATAGCTTATTATTTTTCATTTTTTGATTTAAAATAATATTTCAAAGGTAACTTAATTTAAAATATTGCTAGAACTTTATATTTAATTTAGAGCGACTTGAAAATTTTTTTGGTTTATGTGCATTCTAAAGTGAAAAATGATTTCAAGAAAGTGGTTATTTAATAAAAAAAATTCATAAATATAAAAAATTTCATTGCTTTTAATATAATTCCTAAACCTAATCCACCTAATAGTCCTGTAGAGAATCTAAGTTTATTATTACTAAGTCTTAACTCAAACAATTGAGTAGTTCCATCAATTGCTGCAGGTAAAAGAAGGATTAATGCAAAGATAATTAATTCCAGATTATAGTTTACATAATAAAAATAAGTGTATGTAAAATAGATTATTAAACTAATATAGAATCCAGTGCATCTTGCACAAACTGGAAACTGACTGTTTCCTATAAAAAAACTTCTTTCAGGGATTCTATGACATATTAATCTAGTCAAATCCATTTTACCACCTAATATTAAAAATTTATTCTTCTAAGGATCACAAAATTTACAAGGAACTTTTCCTGCACTGATTGCCTCATCACGACTGCTATAGTATCTTCTATTGTATTCTTTTATTCTACTTGCATGTCCACAAGAAGCTCTGTGAAACTTATTAGAGTTTTTACTTGCTACATATGATCCGCCAGTAACTGGTTCACTATCATCATTGTAACTAGAGGAACCAGAAGAACTAGAATAACTATCAGAACTATCAGAACTGCTACTTGAATCATCTGTTAAAGAGGCCTTACTACTATCCGAGCTTGAATCATTAGAATCTGAATCAGTTGTTTCATTTTCACCACTAGCCTCTTCAGTTGAATTATCATCTTCACTAATATCATCTACAGTAGTACCATTATAGGAGTTATAATCTTCATAATTTGCTGTATTTTGATCGGGGGTCATTAAAGAGCCTATAGCTCCAAGAAGAGATATTCCAATACAGCAACAAACTATAATGGATAAAAGCTTTTCACCTGTGCTCCATCCTTTCCATTTATTAAATATACTATCTGAATTAATAGCATTTTCCCTAAGATTCGTAGATATATTCTTTTGATTATTATTTGAATTCCATCTATCTCCACTGCTTGATTTTAAATCATTCCTGCTAGATGAATTAAGCCTTGATGAATAGTCTGCCTTTTGGCCACAGTTAGGACAAAACTTCACATCTTCAGCTAATTTTTCACCACAATTATTACAAAACATTTCATCACCCAAAATATTATGAAAATTAAATAAAAATAAAAATGAGATAATTAAGACTTATACTATAACTTAGCAATTTGACCTAAAATAATTGCCCTAATAAGATAACCCTCTAAATCTAAAGTTTGTTTTCTTTTGTCTAGTGTAAAAGTCATACTATGCTTGTTGGTTTTTGTAAAGTATTCCACTTTCTGTTTATTTTCTCTTTGAACAGAAATGCCATCTTTAAATATGTTTATAGATAGTATCTTTTTTAAATCAATATTGACAGATTTTTTACTTCCAAGAAATATTAGTCTTTTATTAGTTATGACAAATATTCCACTATCTATTGCCATTATTTCATCATGCGAAACACTTCGACTTTGCCCTCCACCTGAATGGACTCTAAGTCCTTTAGCTACTCTAAATGAAGCACCTGAACCAGTGCTTCTTGATACTCTCACAGCACGAGCTTCACTTAATGTTATATGAGGCAGGCTAAGATAAGCTTCTTCATTCTTTTTTAGGATAACTGGAGAGTCTATGGTTTTTAAATCAATTTCACCTTTAGTTAATCCTTGAATAACTAATTCTAAATCTTGTTTTCGTTCTAATTCTTTTTCTTTTTCTTTTTGAATTGCCAATTGATTATCCCTTTCTTTTTGATCTTTATCTGACAATCCTCCACTAGCTATTCTTATCCATTCTTCTTTAGTTAGTGTTTTTGAATTATATAATTCCCACATATGGTTATTTTTATCATAAATATCAGTTAGTTTAAATTCATTTCCATATTTTTCAAGGCTTAGTCCGCAATTAGTACAGAAGTAGGCCCATTTATCTGATAAAAATGATTTTTTATTTAGATGAATAAAGCTGTTTTTATGACAGTTAAAACATTCTGTTTCTTCCGTTATACTGTAATCACTATACTTTTGAGGAACTTGAATAGTGCTTTGATTATTTGATAGTTGCTTATTGTTGGTGTTATTTAATTGGGCGGCATTCTTATGATTTTGATTGGGATCGTTATTATCTGAATTTGTATTTCTTAAATCCATATCACCACCAAAATATTTACCGCAATTTATACAAAAATTAGCATCATCCATATTTTCAAACCCACACCCAGTACAAAACTTAGTCAAAACATCACCCGAATATTGTTTTTATATATACTATCTTTTGATTTTAATTTATTTAAAATTTCCTTATTAAGATCCTTTTTCAGTTGAAATTGAACATAGTCAGAAATTTCCAAGTCAATTAAAATTGAATATAAAGCTTTAAAAATCCTTAAAATTTAATTGAAATTAAAATAATAGTTAAATATTAAAAAATAATAAAAAGTAAATAATATTGACTAAAAATGGAAAGAAGCTTCTTATCTGTCCAAAATATTAATTCTCCAATCATATTTAGATAAAGAGCTGAATTTCACCAGCGCCTGAAAAAACCAGTATACTGTGCTTCATGAGTTAAAAACTTAGATATAAGCCTACCTTGATACATAATAATATCGGAATAGGACATCTTATTGCCATTAAACTCAACCTTACTATTAAGTTTGTCCATAATCTTAGCAATAACTAAGCGTCTAGACTTATCATTCATTAAGATAATGTTTCCATTATCTTCAAAATCATCTGGGTTAACTTGATTCTTATTTACTATTGAAAGAATAGTTTTATCAACTATCTGTTGTCTAAACTCTTCAATTAAGTCAAAAACTAAACTTGCCCTACCATAACGTTCAGAGTGTAAAAACCCACAATATGGATCAAGACCTGCAAGATAAATAGATTTCCAAATTTCACTTTCTACAACTGCATAGCCATAATTTAACAGTGAATTCACAGGATCTTGAGCACCTCTACCACTTCTACCTCTAAAATCCCATTTTTCATCTAAAACATCTGAAAATCCAGCCCAATATTCTACTGAGGCTTGGCCTTCAATACCCATAATCCTATTTCTGAGATTATCTGAGGTTTTATTATAAATCTTAGATAATTTTTCTAAGCTATCTGATAACTTATCTCTTTGATTAAGTAAAAAATCATTATCTTCTCTTGATTTAGCAAGAGTTCCGAGAACTGCTTTTTGATTTTCAATCTTTGCAATAATAAATGCTTTAGCTAAATAGCCGCTTCTTGAATCCATTAGTGAAAAATATTGTTCCTTTTTAACAATTGCATTCTTTCTATCTGGAGCTGATAGTCTATAATCTACATAGCCTCTCCAGTCAATAGATACGCAATCAATATCATGTTCAGCAAGTAAGCTTAATGCATCAAAAGTAATTGAACCTTTACCAGTTAATAATATTTGAGATATGTCTTTTGCTAAAAAATAGCCTTTTTCCTTACCATTCTCTTTAATGACAACTTGATTATCTCTTTTAGCTACTGATTTGCCAAAACCATCTATGACTAATTTCATTTAAAACACCCCATTAAATAATTGAAATTTATCTTCTCATTTGCTACTTAAGAAATAAATTAAATTCATAAAAAAGCATATTCCCACTTTTGAGGAAGAATCAAATCACCTTCTATAAAAACAGAATCAAGGCAAGATTCACATGTTGGAATTAATATTATACTATCTCTTTGTGAAGAGATAAAGAAATCAAATTCACTTGCTAAGTTTAAACGCTCATCAATTGATAAAAATCCGCAAAAGATAGATTTTTGTATACGGTGTAAGCCATAATGTTGTAATTTCTTTACAAAACTAGATCTTGTCGGATTATCTGTAATATCATACATGACAAAGACTAAAATATAAATCACCCCACTATTTGCACATAAGATAAGGATTTGGTAATATTTAAGTTTTTCTATTTTTTAGATGATAGAAATTGTTTAAGTTATTAAAAAAGAGTTTTTTGTTTTAGAGATATGAAAATTTACCTTATTTTATTGGAATAAACTCTGCAATACAAGCTCTGAAATAGGTTTAAATGAAAACATGAGAGTCACGTCACAATCCTTATTTTATTGGAATAAACCCTGCAACTTGTTAAGTATAATTATGTACTTAATACTATATAAATGTCACAATCCCTATTTTATGGCTCTTTCAAAAACTTTGTTGATGAACTTGATTAAGTTTTCTATTTTCATTCCAAATCAATCTCTGGGATAAATTCTCTTTAAAACACCAAAGAATAGTCTTAAAAGTTCTTTTTCTTGATTCAGACATAGTTTCTTAAAAAGCATATTTCAAGCTTATTAGTTCTAATCTCAATTTTCTTATCTTTTAAATGATAAATAAAGCTTTTATACCTTAGAAACAATAAATTTTCTTATAAATTTCAATAAAATAAGACATTATGAAATTCATTTTTTTACGATAAATTAAACCTTTGTAACTCTCTTTCAGCTTCATAAATAATATATTTAAATCAAAATAAATCCTCAATCATTTTTAATTAATCTCCACATTCTTTTATATTCTTCCCTTTTAGAAAGCTTATATTTCTCCCCCATTATTATCTTTTAATATTTTTTTATTCAAACTCTCTTTTTAGCATGAAAAAATACAATAATTGATGTTTAAAAAACCCTAATTTAGAAATTACCGAGCCATATTTTTTATCTAAATCTGTAGTAATAGCAACTTTATTCTTATTCATCGTAGATTCATTTAAAAACTTCATAACAATCGTTTTTCATCCTTCAAAATCATAAAAACTGCATCAACTACAATACAAATAGAAAACAGAATCTAATAGAGCATTGACGATATTTCCATTTTCCATTAACTTTTATCCCACCCACATATACAAATGGTATAAATAAACCTTGAACAACGACCTAAATCAAACTCTAAAAATGTTTTCATCAACAAAT
>NZ_FOTL01000045.1 GCF_900114585.1 Methanobrevibacter olleyae
AATGAAAAAATTAAATCAAATATTCAACTACAAATTAGAGATATTTAACCCAAAAAAGAACACAGAAAAGATTAAAAAACTATTAAAAAGACTAAAAAACGAATTTTTAGAAAAAATAAACAATTGGGAAAAATATAAACCAATAAGGGGTAAAATAGAAGACTTCTTCAAATTATGCAAAGATGGACTCAACATGAGAGAATATACACAAATATACACATGATTCAGTAAAAAGAACCGTATATTTAAATGTATTTTTAGCAGGGCTCATCACATTACAAGGCTACACTACAAAAACAGCCCTACAAAAGCTTGCAGAAATGTAAAAAATCTAGGACCCTATATATTCTTATGAAATATATAATGTTCAATAGCTTTTTATCTCCAGTTAGAAGAATGAATCCTTATTTATGATTACCAATAAGTTCTGCAGTAATTATTGGAATAAGTTGGTTATTAATATTTACAATGAGTAAAATTCCACTTCTTAAAGTAGGAAGTGGAGTTAAATAAATAAATTTAAAAAATTTAAAAATTTTTATTTAGATAAAATTTTAAAGAAAGTAAATAAAAAAATTTTGCAAAATAACAAATAATTATTAAAATGATATGATATTAAAAAATTCTAAAATGATTTAAAAATTTATTTAATATTGTAAAATTTATTTAATATTAAAATAAAAAAATATTTACTATATATAAACCATATAAAACTTAATTATCATTCAATATTTAAAAACAATAAATTTAAATACTATTTTTAACAAAATAAACAATACAAGCTCTAAATTATTGAATTAGTAGAAATTCTGAATTAAGTTTTATTTTTTTAAATTAAAAACCTTAAACAAAATTTAAGAAATGATTTTCAATTATGAAAAAATCTAATTTAAAAACCTCTTTAAATATTTTTAAAATTGAATATTAGTTTAAAATATAGAAAGAAATTATACAAATTTAACAGTACATAAAACATAATATCAGCCATTATGTATATTTTATATACATAAAAAGATTTAAATAAATCTTTATGTATAAATAATATACATGGAAGTGATAAGATGTTAATAAAAATATTTGGAAATTCTCCCCAAATAAAAGTGATAAATTATTTATTAATGAATCCCTTTGGAGAATTAACAAAACAAGAAATTGCAGTTGGATCTGAAATATCTAGAATTACATTAAATAAATTTATAGAAGATTTAATTGGCAATGAAATTTTAGTTAAAGAAGCTAATTCTAAATATAAAGTAAATTTAAAATCACCAATTATTCAAAAATTAAATTTATTATTAGATGAATTAAGTAAAATTGAAATTGAAAAACAAATGAAAAACATTGATGAATCTTATGATGAATTAAGTGATGAAGAATTAGATATTATTTTTGATGAAGATTCTCCTAATGTTGATTTGAATGTATTAGAAAAAGAAATTGCATCAAAAGAAACATACCTCATAAAAGTTAATGAAAAGCACAGAAATTTAAATAAATATTCAATAGCTTTTGCTAAAGCAAAATAAAAACAAAACGAAAAAAATAAACACCACTTACCAAAGCAAAATAAAAACAAAACGAAAAAAATAAACACCACTTACCAAAGCAAAATAAAATATTTAAAAAGGGATAAAATGAATTTAGAAGAAATTCCTATAAACAATAATTTGATAATTAAACCAGATTCTGAAGTACTCTATGCATCTTCAGTTGGAATTGGTGAAGATAAAAATGAAATACGATTAATTTTAATTAATAAAAAATTAGTTAATAATAAAAATGATTTAGAATTAATTAATGAATCTAATCTTCAAATCATTTTAAACAAAAAAACTGCAAAAGATTTGAAAAATCTTTTAGATGATTATTTTGAAGAATAAATCTTTTAAATATTTAGATTTCTCTAAAAGTTTTTTAAAAGAAATTTTTCTTTAAAAAGTCGCAAGAGAGGTCTAAATGAATAGTAAAAATTATACTAAAAAGAACTATAAAAAAAATAAAAAAGAAATAGGTGAAAGGATATTGTTCTTTCTATACAGAAGCAATTATTGGCAAAAAAGACACACTCCAATAGAAAATATATGTAACAAATTATCAAATATTCCATGTAAATATATTAAAAAAGAGTTAAGGATTATGTCTAAAAAAGAATTAATACGTTACAAGAAAACTCATCATGGAGTAGATATATTTTTAAATATTGCTAAGAAAAAAGAAATAGGAAAAGAGATTCAAGGAAAATTAAATAAGCTAAAAAATTTTTAAAAAATAAAAATCTAAATAAAAATCTAAAAGAATTTAGTTAAAATTTTTTTAAAAGTTTTGATTTAGGTTTTTGACCAAAGGTCAAAAAAGCTGGCCTATTCAACAGTTACACACTTAGCTAAATTCTTAGGTTTATCAGGATCTAATTCTCTTAAAACAGATACATGATAACTTAATAATTGAAGTGGAACTATATAAACAAGTGGAGCTAAAATATCATCAACTTCAGAATTAATTAAAAATACATTATCAGATTCTTTAATTAAATCTTTATCACCTATAGCACCAATACCTAATACATCAGCACCTCTTGCTTTAACTTCTTGTAAATTACTCATAATTTTATTATGATCTTGTCCTGGAGGTACAACAACAACTACAGGAATATTTTTATCAATCAAAGCAATAGGGCCATGTTTAAGTTCACCTGCTGCATAACCTTCAGCATGAATATATGAAATTTCTTTTAGTTTTAAAGCTCCCTCTAAAGCAATAGGATAGGAAAAACCTCTTCCAATGAAGAATGCATCTTTATCCCTTTTATAATTATTAGAAATTTCACGAATTATACCCTGTTTTTTAAGAACTTCATCAATATAATCTGGAACTTTTTCTAATCTTTTAAGTAAATCAGCATCATCTGCAAGGAGTGCAGAGAACAAATAAATAGCAATTAATTGACTTACATAAGTTTTAGTAGCTGCTACACCAATTTCAGGACCTGCTTGAGTTTGAATCACATAATCAGCCTTTCTTGTAGCAGAACTTCCCCTAACATTAACAATAGCTAAGGTTTTAGATGTTTCATTAGCTGCATCTAATGCCTTTAAGGTATCTGCAGTTTCACCAGATTGAGAAATAAAAATAACTAAAGTTTGGTCATTTAATGCCTTAGCAGAATATTTAAACTCAGAAGCAAGTAAAACTTCAGTTGGTATACCTACTAGAGATTCAATTAAATATTTTCCAGTTAAAGAAGCATGATAAGATGTTCCACATGCAACAAAAACAACTCTGTTAATAGTTTCTTTAACTTCATCAACAATATCTTTAATTTTATCCTTTTCACCTAAAGTGTTTCTAATTGCAGCATCTTGTTCATTAATTTCCTTAATCATGAAATGATCGTAACCTTCCTTCTCAGCCATTTCAGGTGACCAATCTAAAACATCAATATCCTTTTTCATAACTTTATCATTAGCATCTTTAAATGTTACACCATCTTCAGTTAATATAACAATTTCGCCTTCTTCAAGGTATGCAATATTATTGGTATATTTTAAAATAGCTGGAGAATCAGAAGCAACAAAGTATTCATCCTCACCAATACCAACAATTAAAGGACTGTCTTTACGAGTAGCTACAACTTTATTTGGTTCATCTACACAAATAGCTGCAATAGCATAAGCGCCTTCAATAACACCTATAACTTTACGAACAGCCTTTTCCAAATCTAAACCCTCACCTATAAACTTATCAAGTAAGTGTGGAATTACTTCTGTATCAGTACCAGATTTAAATTCATAACCTTCTGCTTGTAAATCTTCTTTAATAGCTAAATAATTTTCAATAATACCATTATGGACAACTGCAATAGTACATGAAGAGTTTAAGTGAGGATGTGAATTTTCTCTACTTGGATCTCCGTGAGTAGCCCATCGAACATGAGCAATTCCATAATTACCTGGCATGTCAGCTAAGTTTAACTTATCATCCACTTTTTTAATTTGACCTTCATCTTTTTTAAGGTTAATTTTTCCATCAAAAGCAGTAGCTAAACCAACAGAGTCATATCCTCGGTATTCTAATTTAGAAATTGAATCTAAAAGAATTGGTGCTACTTTATCATTTTTTAATACACAACCAACAATTCCACACATAATTATCACCAAATAAAGAATATGAAAAAAATTAATTTTAAATAAAAATTGAATATATTAAATAAGATTTTAAATTGATTATTTAATATAGTAATTATAAATTAATATAGTAATTATAGATTTATTATAGTTTATTTTATTTAAACTTTTATATGAAAACTTTTTATTATATTTTTCATCTTAATTAGATAATTAATTATTTATCTTAATTAGATAATTAAATATTTCTAAAAAAATATAAATAATAGATATCAAAAAATGATATCAAAAAATAGCTATAAAGCAAATAAAAAACCCAATAATTAAATTAATTAAGTATGAAAAAGATTTAAAAAATTAAAAATAGAGTTAAAAATAGAATTAAAAATATAATTAAAAATAAATATAATTAAAAAAAGTAAAATAATTTTAAGATCTATTTTGAACCTTTTTTAAATTTTCCTCAACTAATTTGCTAGCTTCCTCATTTAATTCAACCCATTCCCATCCATTAGCTAAGACTTTTGATTTAAGTTTACTAATGTCTACTGAACTAACAAAATTAAGTTGATTGTTCTCTTTAAAAGAATATGCCCAAGTAAAACCTTGTTTTGTATTTGTTTTACGTTTAGTTACTCTAAAAAAACCAGTTTTATTATACCTTTCTAAAGAAGAGTCATCATAAGTTTCTTTATATTTCAAAACTAATTCACTAGCTTCATCTGTAAATTCTATCCATTTTAAACCTTTTTCTAAAACAATGATTTTTAATTTATATAGATTTACAGAAACAATTCTTCTTAATCTACCATCTTCATAATATTGGTATGACCAATAATCATTTCCATTTCTTTTATTTTCAACAAAACTAACTCTATAAATTCCAGAGGAGCTTTTATATTTTGAAAAATCAAGCTTATGTTTACCTCTTAATTTTTCATACTGGCGATTTTTAATTTCTTCATCAGTAAAAAATTGATGAATAATCTTACTAACAAAGATTTTACTTCTGCCAATGTCTTTTGCTATCTCTAACATAGTTTTACCTGAATTATATAAAGATAATATATAATTAATTAATTCTTCTTTAGAGACCACATCCTTAGAATTTGAGCCATTTATGTTTGTATTATTAGAATCATTTATCATAAAAACAATCCCCAATATTTTATAAAAACCTTAGCACAAAAATCACTTTTCTATACTAACTATAAGTAAATACCTACAGAAATCAGATTTTTTCTATACTAACTATAAATAAATACCTATTCAAAATCAGTTACTCTATACTGACTATAAGTAAATACTATTCAAAAAATCCCCATTTTTCTTATATTAATTATATGTTTATATAATATATATTATTTTCTTATAAAAAAAATTAAAAAGCTAAGATAAATTCTAAAACTTTTTTTTAAAAAAAATGATTAAGCATACAAAAATAGTTAAAATTAAATTAGGTTTATTAATGATAATAAATATAAAAATAATTGTTATATAATTTAATAAAATGATAATTGAAATCTTAATTATTAATTAAAAATAATTTAAAAAAATGATGATTAAAATGGATTCTAGAAATTTACTTTATGAAGGAAAAGCTAAAAGCGTTTTCCAAGGTGAAAGCCCAAATGAAGTCATAATTGGTTTTAGAGATGATATGACTGCCGGAGATGGTGCTAGAAAAGAAACTATGGGGCAAAAAGGTTATATTAACTCAATTATTTGTGCAAAAATCTTTGAAACTCTTGAAGATGCAGGAGTTAAAACACAGCTGATTGAACTTTGTGAGCCTTGTGTAATGAAAGCAAAAAAATTAGATATGATTCCAATTGAAGTTATTGTAAGAAACATAGCTACTGGAAGTATTATCAGAAAATTCCCATTTGAAGATAAGGCTCCATTTAACCCACCACTTATACAAATGGACTTTAAAGATGACCAGTTCCATGATCCAATGTTAAATGATGCAATAGCTATCGCACTTGGAATAGCTACCAAAGAAGATTTAGATAAATTAAGAGAACTAGCTCTTGAAGTAAATGAAGTTATGACTAAAATGTTTAAAGATATTGGAATTATTCTTGTTGACTTTAAAATTGAATTTGGTAAAGATTCAGAAGGAAATATTATATTAGGTGATGAAATAAGCCCAGATAGTTGTAGGTTATGGGATGCTGAAACTCTTGATATCTTAGATAAGGAACTCTTTAGACAAGGAAAAGATGATGAAGTTATTAATGCATATGAAGAAGTATTTAACAGACTCTTAAGTGAAGAAGATAGAGTAAAATGGAACTTATAAAATAAAAATAAAATTAACTTAATAAAAATCCAAATAAAAAAAAAAAACCCCTCTCAAATAAAATTAACTTAATAAAAATCCAAATAAAAAAAACCCTCTCAAATAAAATTAACTTAATAAAAATTCAAATAAGAAAAATAATAAATAAATTCAAAATTATAGGTGATTAAAAATGATGTATGACATTGAAGTTAAAGTTTCTTTAAAGCCAGGAATGTTAAATCCAGAAGCAACCACTATTCAAAGATCTCTCGCTCTTTTAGGATACGAAGTTAAAGGAACTAAAACTAAAGAAATAATTAGTTTTGTAATGGAAGCAGATTCTGAAGATGATGCAAGAGAAAAAGTAGATGACATGTGTCAAAAATTATTATGTAATCCAATTATCCACAATTATGCCATTAAAATCATTAAAATGGATTTAACTTGTGGAAGCTGTGGAAAATAAATAGGCTAATAAGTTGTATAAAGTGATAAAATGGCAATTGGAATTATAAGATTTCCTGGAACTAACTGTGACCGTGATGTTTATAAAGCTATTGAGCTTGCTGGTGGAGAAGCAGAGTACATTTGGTGGAATAAGGAAGATTTAGCTGATTATGATGGAATTGTTATACCTGGTGGATTTTCTTATGGAGATTATTTACGTGCAGGAGCAATAGCTTCTAACACTCCTGTAGTTGAAGGTGTAAAGGCACTTGTAAAAGAAGAAAAGCCAGTGCTTGGAATATGTAATGGAGCACAAATTCTTGGAGAAATTGGGCTTGTTCCAGGATTGTTCATTAATAATGAAGTTCCTAAATTTAATTGCGAATGGTCTAAATTAAAGGTTGCTAATAATAAAACTCCATTTACAAAAAACTTTGAAAAAGGCCAAATTATTGACATACCAATAGCTCATGCTGAAGGTAGATTCTATACTAAAAATATTGATTTATTAAAAGACCAAGACCAAATTGTTCTTCAATTTGCAGAGGAAAATCCTAATGGTTCTATGGAAGCTATTACAGGTGTTTGTGATGAATCTGGACTTGTATGTGCGATGATGCCACATCCAGAAAGAGCCACTACAAAATTATTAGGTTCAGACAATGGTCTTGAATTCTTTAAAGGTATGTTAGATAGTATTTAAACTATCCAATACATTACTTTACTTGTTAATCCATTTTAATTTCAAAAACTAAATACATTAATTTTCAAAAAAATAAGAAAAAATAACACTTCAATTTTCAAAAACTAAGGAAAGATAATATGCCAGTATATTTAATAGGTGCAGGTCCCGGAGACCCTGATTTAATAACTTTAAAAGCTGTAAAAGTTTTAAATAAAGCAGATGTTCTTTTATATGATTATCTATCTAATGAAGAAATATTAAAACATGCTCCAGAAGATGCAAAGCGTGTTTATGTAGGTAAAAAAGCAGGAGAACATTATAAAACACAAGATGAAATTAACCAACTAATCATTGAAGAAGCTAAAAAGAATGAAAATGTTATAAGATTAAAAGGTGGAGACCCATTTGTATTTGGTAGAGGTGGAGAAGAACTTTTAGCACTTGCAAAAGAAAACATAGACTTTGAAGTTATTCCAGGAGTTACCTCAGCAATTGGAGCCCCTACAAGTATGGGATTTCCCATAACCCATAGAGCAGTAGCTACTTCTTTTACAGTCGTTACTGGTCATGAAGATCCAACTAAAAAAGACAAGCAAGTGAAATGGGATTACACTGCAGATACTTTAATAATTCTTATGGGAATTGGAAATATTAAAGAAAATACATCAGAAATTATGAATTATAGAGACCCAAAAACACCGGTTTGTGCAATTGAAAGTGGAACTCTCCAAAATGAAAGAGTTGTATTTGGAACACTTGAAACAATTGCAGATAAGGAAATAAATACACCTGCAATACTTGTTATTGGTAATGTAATCGATGTATTTAAAGAAATTAAAGGAATAAAATAAACCTTTAATTTTTTCTATTTTTAAAAAAAAATCAACTGCCGAAACCATACTGAAACACTGAAAATTTATTATATGATAAAATGAATAAAAAATCTATAGTTATTTACACATTCACCCTTTCATTTATTGTATTAATCATTTTAATAAAAATTGATTTAACTACCAGTTTTGATAGTTCTATCTATAATTTAGTTACTATGAATATGAATGATAATTTAACAAATATCTATAAATCAATTACTTTTTTAGGTAGCGGAGTATTTATTACCATTTCCTGCTTATTATCATTAGTATTAAGTTTTATCTTAAAAAAAAGAAATATTGGCCTTATTATTACAAGTTGCGTAACTATAAATAGCCTTTTTAGTGAATTTTTAAAAATAATTATTGCAAGGCCAAGACCTGAAATATTACAGATAACTGTTGAAAATTCATATTCATTTCCTAGTAGTCATACTGTAGCATCAGTTTCATTATGTGGAATCTTATTATACTTAGTTTTAAAAAGAGAAATAAATAAAAAGATAAAATTATTTTTATCAATTATACTTGTTTTATTACCTATATTAATCGGTATAAGTCGTATTTACCTAGGAGTTCATAATCTAAGTGATGTTTTAGGTGGAGGAATTCTCGCTATAACTTTACTCTTAATTGAGATAAAAATAATTGAAAAAAAGATTTATAATAATCTATTAATAAAATAATTAAAAAAAATATTTTAAAAATATATAATCTCCACTATAAAGGCATTATATAAAAAATTAAATAAAAAAAATATCTTAAATAAGAATTAAATAGAAATAAGCTAAAATAATATGAAAAAAACATTATCTTTAAATATTATTAAAAATGAGACTGTAAAATTTTATAGGCTTTTTTTATTTTTTTATTTTTTTCTTCGTTAAATAAAAATAGGTTATTTTTTTCTTTAATTTTGAAATAAAGGATTTAAAAATAGTAAATTA
>NZ_FOTL01000046.1 GCF_900114585.1 Methanobrevibacter olleyae
TTATGAAGCTGAAAAAGAATTACAAGGTTTAATTTATCGTAAAAATGAATTTCATAATGTTATTTATGAAATTATAAGAAAATTTATTGTTTCTAGGTATAAAAGCTTTATTTATCATTTAAAAGATAAGAAAATTGAGAGAACAACTAATAAGCTTGAAAATGCTTTTCAAAAAACTATGCCTAAATCAAGAAAAAGAACTTTTAAGACTATTCGTGGTGTTTTAAAGAGAATTTATCGCAGAGATTTGATTTGGAATGAAAATCGAAAACTTAATCAAGTTCATCAACAAAGTTTTTGAAAGAGCCAAGTTTTCACAATTACAAAGATTTATATATTGATAATAAGCATATATAATTAATGTATCTATAATAATATGATATTTTCTTATTTTAAAATATTTTTTTAATTATTATATTTCTATTATATTTCAAGATTTAGATTTTGCTAAATCCATTTTTAAGTTTTTTAAAACTTTTTCAATATTTTGATTATCTTATGAACTATTCTAGAGATAGTTATAGATAAAATATTTTTATAAGAATTTGTAGATACTCTAATGCTCATAGGAAACTGAAAAATGTTCCTATTAGTATCTTATAATTTATCCTCATGCTCTTTGGAAACTTAATCAGTTCCAAGTGGTTTGTTGTAATTATTTATTATTAAAAAAATCTGTTAATTAAGTTCTATAGGTCTTTTAACAGAGGAATTAAAAGGTGAAGAAAATGAAAATGCCTAAGGAAAAAAGAACTTACTGTCCACATTGTAAGAAACACACTATGCACGAAGTACATACTTCTAAAAAAAGAAAAGCTAGTGAATTAAAATGGGGACAAAGACAATTCAGAAGAGTTACTGCAGGGTACAGAGGTTATCCAAGACCATTACCAGGTGGTAACAAGCCAGTTAAAAAATTAGATTTAAGATACAAATGTAAAGAATGTGGAAAATCCCACATCAGAAAATCTTTCAGAGTAGGAAAACCTGAATTCGTATCTAAATAGGTGGTTTGTATGGCAAGTAATGGTAGAGGAAACTTTTTAAGAGTCAAATGTTTAGATTGTGACAACGAACAAATCATTTTCGATCGTGCAGCTTCTGATGTAAAATGTATCATCTGCGGTAAAACTATTGTAAAATCCCGTGGTGGAAAAGCTAAAATCATGGCTCACATCGATGAAGTTTTAGATTAAGCTTAAAATTATTAATAACTAATTAACTTTAATTAAGTTATTCCTATAAATAATTAATAATTAGTTGTTATGTAATCTTAGAATAAAGATTGGTTATTTAATTAATTGAATTTTTAAAATAATTTATTTAACCAAATCTTAACTATTTTTATTTTGGTGTTTTAATTGGTAAGAAAAAGTCAAGAATGGCCAAATGAAGGAGAACTTATAGTGGGAACTGTTTACAAAGTTCTTAACTATGGTGCATTTGCTAAATTAGAAGAATACACAGGTAAAGAAGCTTTTATTCATATTTCTGAAGTTTCTTCTGGTTGGGTTAAAAATATTCGGGATCATGTAAGAGAAAATCAAAAGATTGTTGCTCGTGTTTTAAGAGTTAATCCTAAAAAAGGTCATGTCGATGCATCTTTAAAAAGAATTAGAGAAGACCAAAGAACTAAAAAGATTCAACAATGGAAAATTGAACAAAAAGCTGAAAAATTCTTAGAATTAGCTGCTAAATCTTTAGATAAAGATTTGGATACTGCTTATGATGAAGTAGGTTATGAGCTTATGGATATCTTTGGAGATATCTATGGTGCATTTGAAAGTGCTGCTGAAGAAGGAGCAGAAACTCTTAGTGAAGAAGGTATTAGTCAAGAATGGGTGGATGCTATAGCTGAAGTTGCTGTTAAAAACATTCAACCACCTGAGGTCCACATTAGTGGATATATAGATATTGAAAACTACAACTCAGATGGTGTAGATGTTATTAGAGAGGCACTTATGGCAGCAGAAGATGAAAATATTGAAGTTCAATGTGTTGGAGCTCCTCGTTATAGAATCACTGTAACTTCTACTGATTATTTAGTTGCTGAAAAACAATTAAAAGAAGCAGCAGAAAAGGCTATTGCTATTGTAGAAGATGCAGATGGTAATGGAGAATTCTTACGTGAAATTGAAAGTTAATTAGTGAATCAGATGAAAATGAAAATGAAAAAGTGTCCAGTTTGTAATATTTACACACTTAAATCTCAATGTCCTAAGTGTGGTGGTGATTTAAAAGTAATTTACCCGCCTAAATTTTCAGTTGAGGATAAGTATGGTAAATATCGTAGGCAATTAAAAAAAGAGATGCTTAATAAGGAATAATCGATTTAAAATTTATTTATTATTAAATTTTAGACTTTATTCTGTTTTTATTTTTCTATTTTTTATGATTGTTATCATTAAAATCTTCTTAATGGTGATCTTATGAGAACAACTCAATTTAAAGTATTAGAAGAAGTTAGCTTAAATAATCCTATATTTATTGAAGCACTTCCGGGAATTGGTCATGTAGGAAAATTAGCTATTGATCACGTTATTGATGAATTAGATGCTACTAAATTTGTAGAAATTTATTCTCCATACTTCCCTCCTCAAGTTCTTGTTGGTGAAGGAGGAATTATTGAAGATATGAAGAATGAAATGTACTATTTAAAATCTGCAGGTGCAGATGAAAGAGATTTCATATTTTTAGTAGGAAACTGTCAAGGTTTATCAACTGAAGGTCAATATGAACTTTGTGGTTCTGTACTTGATTTTGTAGAATCATTAGGTGCTAAAGAATTATACACTTTAGGTGGTCTTGCAACTGGTCAGCCTATTGAAGGGGTAGAAGGCCGTGTTTTAGGTGCAGCTACTGATGAAGCATCTATTGAAATGCTTAAAGAAGCAGATATTGAAATTAGGTCTGCCGATGGTGGCATTGTTGGTGCTTCTGGTTTATTTTTAGGTTTAGCTAGACTCCGCGGTATGGCTGGATTTTGTTTAATGGGTAAAACTCCAGGTTATTTCATTGATGCTGAAGCAGCTGAAGCTATTTTACAAAAGTTAGCTATTCTTGTAAAGCTTGAAGTAAGTACTGAAGAGTTAGAAGCAAAGGCTGAAGAAATCCGTGAAATGATTAGTCAAGCTCAACAAATGGAACAAGAAATGCTTAGTAGAGCTATGGGCCAACAGGCACCTCAGCAAGCTCAAGATGACCTTAGATATATCGGATAATCAGATTCATGGGCTTTAGTCTATAGAATCTTGATTAAAATATTTTCTAAAAAATTGTTTTTTTTTTAACTTTAAATTTTTATTTTTTTATTTTTTATACTTTTATATTTTTACTATTTTTACTATTTTTAATATTTTTACTATTTATCGTACTGTTTTATAAATATAAAACTATTTTTTAATTAATTTTTTATACTTTGTAAAACGGAAATAATAAATTATTATTTTAGGGTTCTGAGTTTTCACATGAAAAAATTCAGCTTCCTAAATCCTTTTTATTTATTTATCTATTTTTTGTTTTTTATTTATTTAGGGAACTATTTTATTTCATTTACATTTTCTAATAATTTATCGAAGTCTGAACGATAATTTTTATCTTGGATTGGCCTATATTTTGTATATTCTTTATTTGCTATTTCTTTAGCTTCTTTCATACTTACATTGCCTTTATTATTTAGAATATCATATTCGTTAAAATCTAGAAATCCATCTAATTTTTGAGACCAATCATCCATATACATTAATCTTTGTCTTTTTGCTTGTAGTTCTGCATAATCTAAGTACATATTTACTAAACTATTTAATTCATCTAATTCTTCTTTGTTAAGATAATTTTTAGCTATTTCAGTATCTTTTTTTAGTATTTTACCTGTGGGACTATTTTTCCAATTTGTTAATCCCATATTATTTTTTTCATGATCTGCACGACTACTAATTATTTCTGCTGCTGTTTGTCCAGTTATTGCATAATGAAGTTTATTCTGGACTTTTGCATAAAATTCTTTAGCAATATATGAGTTAGAATCATAATCGTAACTTGTAACGAATATATCTGTTACTTTTTGATATGCTCTACGTTCGCTAGTTCTGATTTCTTTTATTTCTTCTAGTAATTCATTAAAATAGTCTTTGCCTAAGACTCCTCCATTTTCAAGTACTTCTTTATTTAGTACATATCCTTTTATCATATATTCTTTTAAAATATTTGTAGCCCATTTTCTGAAGTGTGTTGCTTCTTTACTGTTTATTCTGTATCCTATTGATATCATTGCATCTAAATTATACCATTTAGAAGGCCTACCTCCTTTCTTAGAGTTTATTAAGGATTCCTTAATAAACTCTGAATGGTCTGTAAATAAGTCTTTGGAGCTTATACTTACTTCATTTTCAATTAATTCTTCGTCCTGAATTATATTTGAGAAATGGATGGATATATTAGAGGGAGTAGTGTTAAAAATTTGTGCAACTATTTTTTGACTTGCCCATATTGTATCTTCACCTATTATGAAGTCCCCTTCTACGGTTGTTTCTTGTCCATAATATGATAATGTTTTAATAAGATCAAATTTTGTCATAAAATTAATCTCCTATACTATTTTATTTTTTCGTTTTTTATTTCTCAATATTGTTTATATTTATTGTTTTTGTTTAATATATATCTTAAGAATATGGGGGAAATTCACAAGTATGCTCCAAAATCAGTTGAAAAAACCGTTTATTTAAATGTATTTTTAGGAGCACTGGTAATATTGCAAGGATTTTACTCAAAAACAGCCATACAACAATTATCAAAAAACTAAAATAGTAGGACTCATAAATTTTTTAATTTAAAATTATAAATTTAAACAATTATAAATATTGAGCTTTTTATTGAAGACAAAATATTTGTGATACACACTCCTTTTGTGTTTTTGAATATATCCCATTATGAAAATCTTTATAATTTATGAAATTTATATTATTTATTGTAAGTGTAAAAATCTTTTTGTGATTAAAATGAATAATCCTGTTGAAATTGCTCATGAGTTTGCAAAATCTATTAAATCTGATGATATTGTACAAATTATCCTATTTGGTTCTGTAGCTCGTGGTGATGATACTGAAGAGTTTGATATTGATATTTTAATTGTTTCTCCAATTGCAGAGGAAATTAGGCATGATATTCATCAAAAGGCTATTGACATTATTTTTGAAAAAGATGAAGTTATATCTCCTAGATTAATGACTGTTGATTATTTTAATAAAACAAAAAATTATTACTTTTTAACTAATGTTCTTAGAGAAGGTCTTGTAATTGGGTGAAGCGGAAGATGCATTTAATGCAGGCAAGAACAATTAGTTTCAAGTAAAGCCTTGTATGGGGTGGGACAATATAGAGATTCCATTTCATTATCTTATTATTGAAGAAAAATATTTCTCCAAAGACTCATACAGGAACTTTAAGACAGCTTGCTAAAGAATATCTCATGACTGGTTTATTCAGTAAAGAAAATTATGATTATCTTTATGGGGCTATGGAACTTAGAAATGATTCAAGCTATAATTATTTTAGAGTTTTTACAGGAGAGATGGCTCATGAACTTATTGAACAAGCAGAAAAGTTTATTGCTGAAGTTGAAACCTTATTGTAATTTTTCTTTTTTTAAATATTAAAGTTGAAGGATTATTTTTTTTCTATTTTTTGAGGTTGTAAAATTTTATAGGCTTATTTTATTTTTATGTGATTTTTTGTCCAGTTTTTCATTTGGTAGTCTAAAAATGTTAGAATTCCATTTTTAGTTTTGTAAGTTTTCTTAATTTTTTCTGGATTTGTTTGTCTGTAGTAATTTTCTACTTTATTTGATGTTTTTTCAATATTTTCATCATCTAAGTATTCTATGTATCTTTTGAAGTGATTTAAGACATGTTTGTTTACAAATTGCATTAAAACTTCTGGAATCGAATCAT
>NZ_FOTL01000047.1 GCF_900114585.1 Methanobrevibacter olleyae
ATTTTCATCTAAAAATAGTTTTTGATTATTATTTTTAATTTTTGGTCTTTTATTGAGCCTTTTCTCAATAATTTCATTGGGATTTATTTTTTCATTTTTAAAATCAAAAAGTTTAAGTTGTATGAAGTTTGTATTAGTATTGAGGACAAATTTGTTTTGTTTAGTCATAAAATATTATTTGTCCTCACTTATTTAAATAATTTACTATTTTTAAATCCTTTATTTCAAAATTAAAGAAAAAAATAACCTATTTTTATTTAACGAAGAAAAAAATAAAAAAATAAAAAAAGCCTATAAAATTTTACAGTCTCAAATTTTTATAAAATTTAAATATCTTATAAAACAAATAGAAAAATATGAAAATTTTAGCTATTGATGTAGGAACTGGCACAGAAGATATATTATTATATGATAGTGAAAAAGAGATTGAAAACTCGATGAAATTAGTTATTCCTTCTCCTCATTTAACCATTGGTCAAATGATTACAGAATGTGAAAATGATATTTACTTTGATGGAGTAATTATGGGGGGAGGAAAAATTAAAGATAGGTGTCTTGAACATATGGAAAAGGGATATAATGTTGTTTTTGAAGATTTAGCAGCAAGAACAATCCGTGATAATATAGAACAAGTAAAATCTTTCGGATTTGGTGTTGTTAAAGAAAACAGCTTTAAAGAAGATTATGAATTTTCTAATTATACGAAAATATCCTTAAAAGATGTAGATGTAAATCATTTCATTGATATATTCTCCTCATTTGACCTAGATTTAGAACTAGATGAGCTTATCGTAGCAGTTCAAGATCATGGATATAGTGAAGATATGGGGGACAGAGATTTTAGATTTGAGAAAATTAAAGAAAAACTTCCAGAACCTCTAGCTCCTGAAGTATTTGCTATGGAGTCTGAAGAAGTTCCACAATATTTTACAAGAATGCAATCTGTTATTAAATCATTAGCTAAAGATAATCCTAAATTTAAACCAGTACTTATGGATACTAAGTTTGCATCTATTGCTGGGGTTTGTTATGATAAAGAAGTTTTAAAACTTAATAGTTTTATAGTTATGGATATAGGTAATGGACATACAACTGTAGCTTCTATTGAAGATGGTAAAATCCAAGGAGTTTTTGAACATCACACTAGAGATCTCACTCCTCAAAGACTTGAAGAACTTGTCATTGCCCTTGCAGATGCTACTATTAAGCATGAAGATGTTCATGATGAAGGTGGACATGGTGCATTTGCATTAAATCCTATATCTAAAATAGAAAAAGTTATTGTTGCAGGTCCTAAAAGAGCTTTAGTCGAAGAGACAAATCTTGACTATTATCATGCAGCTCCTGGTGGAGATGTTATGATGACTGGCACTGTAGGTCTTGTAAAATCAATGGAATTTTTAAGAAAATAATTTATATTTATAGTATCAGTGGAATTTTTAAGAAAATAATTTATATCTGTAGTTTATTTTTCAAGGATTTTTAAAAATTTACATAGATTTTTTCTTATTTTTCTTATTTTCTGCATACTTTTTTACTTTTCTCAGTAACTTTTTTAAAATATAAGGAAAATTTTTACTTTTTTCAATGTTTTTTGTAAATTTTTTAATATATTAATAAAAAAAGTTTTATATTTATTTATAAAAAATTTTATATAAAATTAATAAAAGCTTTTATATATTAATACTAATATAAAATTGAACATATTCAAAATATAAAATTGTAACTAATTATTTATTTTAAATTATTTTATACAAGGAATTTATTTTAAATTATTTTATACAAGGAATTTATTTTAAATTATTTATACAAAGAATCTATTTTAAATTATTTTATACAAAGAGGCAAAATATGAAATTTGATCCACATATTCATAGTGTTTATTCAGGTGATTCTCGTTCTGAAGTTATTGATATTTTAATACAAGCTGAAAAAAAAGGTTTAGATGCTATTGCGATTAGTGATCATAATGAAATAAAAGGTTCTAGACTTGCAAGAAGTATTCCTGGAGATATTATTGTAGTTCCATCAATTGAGATTTCTTCTGAAAAAGGCCATATCTTAGGATTAGGTGTAGATGAGATTATCCCAAAAGGATTATCTGCAGTAGAAACTGTTGATAGAATTCATGATGCGGGAGGACTAGCAATTGTACCTCATCCATTTTCATATTATAGACATGGGCTTTTCTGTAAAGTTGATAAAAATTTAGGGGTTGATGGAGTGGAAACTAAAAATGCTCGCTATATTTTTGGATACTCAAATAAACAAGCACAAACATTAGCATATAATAAAAGACTTGCAACTTTAGGTGCAAGTGATTCTCACTTCCTTCAATCTATTGGAGATGCATATACCGAAGTAAATACTAAAGGCCATGATTCTGTTGATGGTATATTAAAAGCTATTAAACACAGACGTTGTAAAGCTATGGGGCATGGCACTAGTAATTTCTTAGTTGCTAAAGAAGTATTTGTTAAAAAAGTACTTAGAAGATATCCTAAAAGGAGAGAATAGAAAATTAGATTGTTGATAAAATGGCTACTGTAGATACTTTTATTCCAGATATTATACAAACTACATTTTTCTCTGGATACACTATTTTTAATACAGTGGTATATACATTAGTTTTACTAATTTTCATATTGGCTATTATAAAAATGTTTAAGAAATTAGAAATAGATCCTCTTTCTATCTTCTTTTCAATTGTTCCATTTATTTTTCTTGGATGTTCTATTCGTGCATTAGTGGATAATGGAGTTTATCCAAAAACTGTTTTTCTAATTACTCCAGGTCTTTATATTTTAGTAGGACTACTAACTATTTTATCATTTTTATTTAGTGTTTTTCTATTTAATAAAAAAGGAATTGATTATAGATATACATTATTTTACATAGGTTTATTATTTCTATTACCTAATATAATCTTGTTTTCTAATCTAAATTTTACAGCAATATTTTATATCTTCATAACTTGGATATTTGTATCATTGATATTTATAATAATTTCACTTTTAGTTTTATACATTGTGAACTATAATAGATATAGCAATTTTTATCTTGTACTTGAAAAGATAATCAATTATAAAATTAATTTTTCTATTGTACTGGCACATTTGTTTGATGCATCAACAACATTTGTTGCTTTAGAATACTTTAATTACTCAGAACAGCATGTTCTACCAAATGCTTTAAATCAACTATTTGATACCTATATTACCATCTTTCCTATGAAAATTATAGTAATAGTTGCAGTATTATATATAATTGACCGATATTTCGAAGATACGACAGTAAAAAATCTATTAAAATTAACAGTATTTGTATTAGGTTTAGCACCTGGCTTAAGGAATATTTTAACTTTAGCAATTGCTACAATATAAGATAAAAATAATATACATTTCTAGAAAAAATCAAGAAATAAAAAATTTAAGGAAATATTCCATATTATGAAACTAAAAGATTATAAAATTAAAATTTTTTTTTTAAAAATAAAATAAAATATTAAAATTTTAACTATTTTTCTCAATAGATAAAAGTCTATTTATAGAGTTGATAACTGCAACTACACTTGAAATAATAACATCCTCTCTTGTAGCTCTTCCAGTTGCTCTATGGCCATCTTTGTTTGAAATTACTACAAAAGTTTCAGCTAATGCATCAGTACCGCCACTAACTGCTTCAAGTCTGTATTCATCAAGATTTATATCAACTGTCTCTTTTACAAGTGATTTGATTGCTCCAATAGATGCATCTACTGGACCTACTCCTATTTGAGAAGTTTCCATAACCTTACCTTCAATTGAAAGCTTTACAGTAGCTGTTGCAGATACAGATTCTCCTGTCATAACATTTAGTCCAAGTAATTTAATATGTTCTTTGTCACTTGTACTAAGTTCTGTAATTGCAATAGATTTTAAATCTTCATCTGTAATGCACTTACCTTTATCACCAAGGGCTTTTACCTGATTATAGATATTTTCAAATTGCTTATGGCTAACTTCTATATTAAATTCCTCTAATTTAGATTTAATTCCAGCATGTCCTGTATGTTTACCAAGAACTATTCTTCTTTTATGCCCTACAAGCTCTGGTGGAATAGGTTCATATGTTGATGTATTTTTTAATATTCCATCTACATGGATTCCAGATTCATGGGCAAATGCATTTTCTCCAACAATTGGTTTTGTAGGAGGCATTTTTATACCTGTAATAGATCCAATAAAATTAGAAGTATCATATAATTTTGTTGTATCCACAGCTATATTTGCACCATAAGCTATTTTTAAACTAACAACAAGTTCTTCTAAAGATGTATTTCCCGCTCTCTCACCAATACCATTAATGGTACAATGGACTTGACTTGCTCCTTCTTCTATGCCAATTATTGAATTAGATACTGCAAGACCAAAATCATTGTGGAAATGAAGACTAATAGGTACATTTATTTTCTTTCTAAGTATTCTTATTAAATCTCTTGTTGTAGGAGGTACTAAGATTCCAACGGTATCTGGAACATTTATTATATCTGCTCCAGCATTTTCAACACCCTTATAAAATTCTATTAGATAGTTTAATTCGGTTCTTGTAGCATCCTCAGCTGAAAATTCTACAGTAAGCCCATGATCTTTAGCATATTCCACTGCTTCTATTGCCTGATTTAAGATTTCTATCTTTGATTTTTTTAGTTTGTAATCTCTATGAAGTGGTGAAGTGCCTATAAATAAATGTACATATGATAAATCAGAATCAATAACTGCATCAATGTCTTTTTTTATAACTCTTGCAAGACCACATAAATTAGAGTTTAATCCTAAATCTACCATTCTCCTAGCAGCTTTTCTTTCACCTTCTGAAACAGTTGGAAAACCCATCTCTATTGTATCTACTCCAAGCTCGTCTAATTTTTGAGCTATTTTTATTTTTTCATCTACTGTTAAAGCTATACCTGGAGCCTGTTCCCCATCTCTTAATGTTGTATCAAATATTTTTATCTTTTCGTGAATCTTTAATTCTTCTTTAACATCTTCAATATTTATTGTATTCATTTTTCCCTACCCTTTTTTATTTTAGTTATTTATAATTATCTTGTTTAATTAAATTATTTTAGCTATTTATAATTATCTTATTTAATTAAATTATTTTAGCTATTTATAATAACTATTTTAATTTTTTCTATATTTTAATTTTTAATATTTACCCTAATATGGCTCTTTCAAAAACTTTGTTGATGAACTTGATTAAGTTTTCGATTTTCATTCCAAATCAAATCTCTGCGATAAATTCTCTTTAAAACACCACGAATAGTCTTAAAAGTTCTTTTTCTTGATTTAGGCATAGTTTTTTGAAAAGCATTTTCAAGCTTATTAGTTGTTCTCTCAATTTTCTTATCTTTTAAATGATAAATAAAGCTTTTATACCTAGAAACAATAAATTTTCTTATAATTTCATAAATAACATTATGAAATTCATTTTTACGATAAATTAAACCTTGTAATTCTTTTTCAGCTTCATAATAATCATTTAAATCAAATAA
>NZ_FOTL01000048.1 GCF_900114585.1 Methanobrevibacter olleyae
ATTCTCACTACTAAAAGGAACAACAATAGGCTCACCATAAACAACAGTAACATCACTAGCATTAACACTAGAACCAGCAGGAGTAACAATAATACTAGAAACATTAACAGCAACACTATGATTACCATCAACAACAGTAGTCAAATTAACTGTATAATTACCAACACCTAAATCAAGACCAGCAATAGTACCATTAGGACCAACAGCACCACTAGCAACAACATTACCATTTTCATCAAGAACCACATAAGTCACATTAGTAGCATTCTCACTACTAAAAGGAACAACAATAGGCTCACCATAAACAACAGTAACATCACTAGCATTAACACTAGACGGATATTTATTACAAATGAAACTAACATTTGCAGATTTATTACTGAAGCCATTGAAAATAGATACATCAGCTACATTTGTACAGGTACCTAGTTGAGTAGCTGTAAATTTAACTATTAAACTTGAATTTCCAAAGCCTGTTAAATTACTTAAAGACCAAGAATGATTACCATTATAGTTCCATTCTGTTCCAATTGTCTCTAAATATTGTAAACCTGCAGTATCTAAATCAGTGATTTTAAGTGAAGTGATATTTC
Source organism: Methanobrevibacter olleyae (assembly GCF_900114585.1). Lineage (NCBI taxonomy): Archaea > Methanobacteriati > Methanobacteriota > Methanobacteria > Methanobacteriales > Methanobacteriaceae > Methanobrevibacter > Methanobrevibacter olleyae. The sequence continues at coordinate 594 of NZ_FOTL01000048.1, forward strand.
CTTCAATGTTATTGTATACAGTAATATTGAAAGTAATATTATCATTTAAACAAATAGTCATACCTTCAACATAGGGAACATCATTAACTGCAATGATTGTTTTTGTAACATTCCAAATTAATGGAAGTACCTCTAAGTTACCATTTACAAATATGGTTTTGTTTTCAATTTGATGAGTTGTTGTGTTAAAATACAAATAGGAATATTCAGCTTCAGTTGTATAATTACCTGAAGCTAATGTTTGGAATAGAGTACCTTCATAAAAGGTTAATATCGCAAAACTACTAGTATTACCACTTCCAAGAAGAACTTTTCCACCATTGACATATACATAAACATTAATAGGTCCCTCATTAGGTAATGGATTAGATTCATCATCTGCTAAATATATGTAAATAATTTGAGGAGTTGTATTTCCTTCATACATGATCACATCACTAATAGTTAAACCGGGATTAATATTGATTCCTGTAATATTTGATATATATTTATAATAAGTATCTTCTAAGTGAGTCATATTTACAATAAACCAATTACTTGTGTTTTCAGGTATATTATAAGTAACATTACCTGCTAAACCAGTTATTGCAGTTTCATTAAATACCAAGTTACCTTGTCTATCATAAACAACTGTTACAATAGTTTGATTAAATTCACGAACATCTTGATACATTATGGTTCCGTTATTAGAGTTTTCCCATCCTAATACCGGATATTGGCCATTAATACGAAGGCGATCATTACGTCCATTATTATATATGGCATTTAATATATTATTTCCACCAGTTAAGTTAGTTTCAATAGTATGTGTTACATTATTATAATAAATAGGTAACCAATAACTCCAAGCTTGATTATCAACAAAAATACAACCATCAACGTAATTGTACACATTTGCATTAGTAGGATTAACATATATTGCAGAACCGTTACGAGCTGTGTTATAAGTAAAGTTACAATCTGTTACATGACCATTACTACCTGCAATATAAAGAGCTCCACCTAGCCCATCATCTAATTTGTCTTCATCTGGAATTGCATTGTTTTTATCAAAATGTGTATTTTGAATATTTGCATTTGTTCCTGTAATATAAGCTCCACCACCATTAACAGTAGCATTATTATTAGTTATATTGGAATTTGAAATAACAGCATTATTACCACTTATATATACACCAGAACCATTACCAGTAGCAGTGTTATTTGTAATATTAGAATTAATAACATTAGCATTTGAACCATTAATATAAATACCTGCACCAGATTGAGCTGTATTATTATAAACAGTGGAATTAGATACAATAAAATTACTACCTCCAGATATATGGAGACCTCCACCATTAGCAGATGCCTCATTATAACCTATTATGGTATTATTAATAATTGTTCCAGTACCATTTGTTAATATTCCACCACCATTTTGATTAGCAGAATTATTTAAAATAGTGGAATTATTAATAGTAGTATTGCTTCCCTGAATAAAAATAGCCCCACCTGATGAACCAGTAGCTATATTATTAATAAAAGTAGAATTATCAATTTTTGTCAAACTACCTTTAATACTAACAGCACCACCATAACTAGCAGAGTTATTTTCAAATACAGAATTAAAGATTTTAGCATTACTACCTCCACCAATAATTTGAATAGCTCCACCATCTCCAGTAGCAGTATTGTTATAGAATTTTGAATCAACAACTGTTACACCATTAGCATTAGTGTAAACTAACCCTAATGCACCTGCATATCCATCATTACCAGAACCAGTAGCTTTATTTTCTATAAATGTACAATTTTTAACAGTAGAATTTCCTGTGTGAAAATGCACCCCTCCAGAAGATGGAGCACTGTTATTCTCAAATAAACAATTTTCAAAAAGAATATTATTACCAAATAAACATGCAACACCACCATGTGTTGATGCATAATTATTTTTAAATGTACAATTTATAATATTAATATTATTAGCTCCATTTTCAGCACGAATAACTCCACCTACTTGTGCAGTATTATTTTCAAAGAAAGAGTTTGTAATATTAATATCTTGTAAATTGTTATTAACATGTATTGCACCACCCCACAGATGATCGAGGATGGAATCTCCATTATTAGCAAAATAACAGTTATCAGCGGAAAAATGACCTTTATTAATATCTAAACAAACCCCACCAGTACGATAGAGGCTTGGGTTATTTGCATTAATAAAGTTTAAATTTTGAATATGAACATTTTCAGAATTTATATGCAATAAATCATAATTACCTTGACCATCAAAGGTAACATTAGCACCATCATCTGCACGGATTAATAAATATTTAAAGTTAGGATTAATCCAAGAATTACGGCTTACATCGACATTACGATTACCGTTTCCAGTATATGTTCCTTCACGAATAATAATTTGGTAATTACGATTCGAACTTGATAATGAATTTATAGCAGCTTGTAGAGAAGAAAATTCACCTGAACCACTGCCGACGTAAACAGTAAGATCAAAATTTACATCAGCTCTGAGATTATCACCAGTATTATCACTAGACAATTCCTCTTTAGCACCACTAGAATAGCTAATTGAATCATCACCAACAGTATTATTCTGGGACAATTTCTCTTTAGTATTACTAGAATAGCTAATTGAATCATCTACAGGGTCTGCTTCAATTTCCTGTGAATAGATTGAAACATCCTCACTTGATGATAATGTATCAACAGCTAAATTTTCCTCATTAACAGATGTTTCGTTAGTATCTATAGCACTAACTGATGCAACTGTTATAAATAAAAGAAATATAGCCATTAAAAATACAAAATTTCTCTTACTAAATAGTTCCATAATTTTTTTCTCCAAAGAATATTCGATGCGAAAAATATTAATATAAGAATTAGTATCTTTTAGAATAATAATGAAATATTCATTTTAAATTTTTTAGAATAATAATGAACTATTAATTTTTAATTTAAAAAAATAGAAAGCTTTATTTAATTAGAGATTGTAAAAAAAAGTTTAGGCTTAAAAACAAAGGTCTATTGTTTATTTACAATTATTAGTTAGAAATAAATTCAAGCCTATAAAATTTTACATTATCTTCAATTAAAATATCCCCCTCTGTAAAATTTTAAATATTTATTATTTCATAAAAATATACTAACAATTAGAGTATTATATCACATCTATATTAAATATAAAATTTAACTTATATAAGCTTTTGTATTATATGACATACAATTTACTGAACATAATCAAAACCCATATTTAAAAAAAAGTATTACTATTCATCTCCATCCTTTTAATCACAAGAAATAAATACTGGCAATCTTGAATCACTCTATGGTAAAATTCTCTATAATATTCATTAATATATCATCAATTTGCATATTTTACCATAAAATACCCCATTAATTATAGATAATATGAAATTAAAGTTGATATTATAAAAATCCTTCTAATAAAATTACAATAATATGTTTAAAAAAAAATTACTGGAATTATATATTAATTAAAATTGTTTTAGGGTCCTAGATTTTTTCTAAAAATTAGAGCATTTTTTGTTCTTATTTTCTATGTTTTCAATACTCTATGATTTTACATAGTAAAAATACAAATTTTATGAACGTTATTAACGTAAAAAGTGCCTTTACAATCGTTAAATTTAAATACTATGTTAAACATATATTTATTTAGTGAATTAACATGAAACATAGTATTAAATTTGATAATAAAGACACTAAATATATTATATTGGTTAAAGCATTTAAATTTATCGACTTGTGAAAAATCTAAAAAAATT
>NZ_FOTL01000049.1 GCF_900114585.1 Methanobrevibacter olleyae
TTGGTCCTAATGGTACTATTGCTGGTCTTGATTTAGGTGTTGGTAATTATACTGTTAACTTAGAGACTGTTGTTGATGGTAATCATAGTGTTGCTGTTAATAGTTCTAGTATTACTGTTAATCCTAAATATAAAACTTCAATTACTGTATCTAACGCTACTAAATATCCTGGGGATAAGGTTAAAATAAGATTTACTGTTGATACTGAAGATGGAACTCCATTTAATGGTGATATTAATGTCACCTTACCAAATGGAAATAAAATATTGCTTTCAGTTGTTAATGGAATTGGTGTATATATATGGAATGTTCCTAAAGATGCTAAAAAAGGCAGTGAATACATTTTCAAAGCATCTTTCAGTGGAAATACTACTTATTCCCCATCTAATGGAACTGGTACTGTCAAAGTAATTAAGTATAAAACTTCAATCACTGTATCTAATGCTACTGGTAAACCTGGTGAGAAAGTAACCCTAACAGTTAAAGTTAGTACTGAAGATGAAACTCCATTTAATGGTAACGTTGTTGTAAAATGCCCTGATGGTAAAAATATAACTGTTACTATTAAAAATGGTGTAGGTAAATTCAATTGGACAATTCCAAAAGATGCTAAAAATAACACTGTATATGAATTCACAGCATATTATGATGGTGATTTAATATACATGGAATCTAATGGTACAGGATTTGTTAAAGTAATAAGTGATGATGATAATAATAATACTCATAATAATACTAATCATCATAATAAAAAATATCCTACTAAAATGCTAAATACTGGAAACCCATTAATTGCTTTACTAGTTGCTATAGTCTTTATAGGATTAGGCTTAAAACGTAGAGAAGATGAATAAACAGATTTTGATTTTAGGAGATTTCTGATCTCCTTTTATTTTTTTAATATATATTTTAAAACAATTTATAATTGTATGCTATTTTTTTATAAATTCTTAATTTTTTTATAAATTTAGTAATAATGTAAACTTTTTTTAAGATAAACTTATCATAGTTTAATATTTACTTAAATATTACTTTTTTTATATATAATTTGTACATTTTAGATTTTTTTTAAAAATTAGAGACTTATTTATTCTTATTTTTTAATATAATCTCAAGTATGTTTTAGATTATAACACAAATATATGTATTGATTAATCAATATAATTAATGCATTAAAGATCTTTAATGAAACTTTAAATTTCTTAAAAAAAACTATGGTAAAATTAATGATTAATAGCTTTAAAAAATAGTTAAGTTAATAGCTTTAAAAAATAGTTGATTTTATCTATAATAATATTAAATAAGGTTTTAAGGAAATGTCCAATAAATGATTTTTTTATTAAGATTAATAGTGAATGTTCGGTGAAATTATTAAAAAATTAAAAAAATAATAATATGTGTTTATAAATAAACACATAAAATTAACAAAATATAGTTTTATCTTTTTCTAAATGGAACTAATACTAAAATTAAACTTAAAA